>JBDUCG010000164.1:0-4832 GCA_040003565.1 Chloroflexota bacterium
GCAGCTGGCGACGCACCTCGGGGTGCTCCGCGCTCGGCGCGATGAAGAGCGTGAGCATGATCCCGTAGTAGGGCAGGTGGCCGAGCAGCTCCGTCCAGCCGAACACCGGGACGGTGATCGTGAACAGCAGCGCGCCGAGCGCCATCACCGGCCGCGTGAGCTGCCCTGAAAAGATCACCAGACCGATGACGAGCTCGGTGAGTCCGGCGAGATACGCGAACTGGTCGTTCGACACCCCGAGGCCCGCGACGACGTTGAGATACGGCCGTTCGCTGAGCAGCGCACCGGCGAGCCCAGGGTCGAGAAGCTTCTCGGTCAGCGCGCCGAACGCGATACCGACGCCCATGCAGACGCGCAGCAGTGTGAGCGCGATCGCCGGCGCCTCCGCGACGGGAAGCGCGCGCTGCTGCCGGAAGATGCGGTCGATCGAGATCGCGCCGCGCCCGGTGATGAACAGGAAGATCGCCGCGCCGAGGATATGCACCTGCTCGAGGACCGACTCGAAGGTGAACGGCTCCATCGCGACGACCCCGAGCAGCGCGAGCGCCACGGCGGCCGGGCGCGTCGCGAACCCCAGGAGCAGCAGGAGTCCGCACACGGCCTCGACCGCGAGCAGCACGAAGCCGGACCCGTCGGCCTCAACGCGCAGCGACGGCACGAACAGCATGCCGAGCGCCGCGGAAACGATGAGCGCGAGTCCAAGGTGCAGGCCGAGTGCGAGCGGTCCGAGCCATGCGAACCGCTCCAGCGCGCGGAAGATGCGCGGCTCGCGCACGGTGCGCTGGATGTATGCAGCCGCGGCGATCGCGAGTGCGGCGACGCCGAACGCGGCGAGGACCGGGAGCGTGAGCAGCAGTGCGTAGTCGGTGGGGTGTCGCGACGGATCGGTGAACCACTTGACGTGACGCGCTAGCGAGCCGAGCACGCCGCATCCGCGCGCATCACTTATGCCACCGGCGCCTGAAGACCGGCGAGACGGGCTTGTCCCGAGTACACGTTGAAGCGGTCGTCGCGCAGGAACCCCACGAGCGTGAGACCGAAGCGCACCGCGGTCGCGACGGCGAGGCTCGACGGAGCGCCGACCGCGACGAGGATCGGAATGCCCGCGGCCACTGCCTTCTGGACGACCTCGTAGCCGGCCCGGCCGCTGACCGCGAGGACCGAGGTCGAGAGCGGCAGACGTCCGTCGAGGAGCGCCCGTCCCGCGACCTTGTCCACGGCGTTGTGCCGGCCGATGTCCTCGCGCAGCGTCACGAGCTCGCCCTCCGCGGTGAAGAGACCGGCAGCGTGTAGGCCGCCGGTCGCGTCGAATACGCGCTGCCCGCCGCGTAGCTGCTGCGCGAGCGGCGGCAGCATCGCGGCCTCGACGCGCGGCCCTTCGGCAAGCGGCGCGTGATCGTGCGCGAGCGATTCCACCGTCGTCGCACCGCAGACGCCACAGGCCGATGTCGAGAGGAACGAGCGCTCGGGACGCCGACCTCCGCCCTCACGCACGCGTATGTCGATCTGGTTCGACTCGACGAGGTCGTCCTTCACCGGAACGCGGTCCTCGCGCTCGCCGGATTCGGCACTGATCCGGATATCGGTCACGTCCGCGAGCGACCGGAGGACGTGCTCCGCGGACAGCAGTCCCAGCGCGAGCTCGATGTCGTGGCCCGGCGTGCGCATCACGATGCTGAGCGGTTCGCCGTTGAGCAGCAGCTGCAGCGGCTCCTCGGCTGCGACCGCGTCATCGACGTGCTCCCACGCGCGGCCGCGCCAGCGCGTGATGGGGATGCGGGGCGCCTGCGGTCGCGCCATCGATGCCGATCGTACCGTTAGCGGTACGCGGCCGGCGCATGACGCCACGTCGACCAGGCGTCCGCGTCGTGACTGGTGAAAACGCGCGTGAGGTCGCCACCCGCGAGAGAGCGGATGAGCGCAAGCGACTCTTTCGCCGCCGCCTGATCCATCGCCGGTATCTCGCCGTGTTCGATGTTCTCGCGCGTGAACGCCGCGTCCCCGGTGAGCACGACGCGGCCGGTCTGTGCGAGGTCGACCACGAGCGACTGATGACCCGGCGCGTGACCCGGCGTGGGCACGACCTCGACGCCGCTCGCGACACGCGTGCGTCCGGTCACCGGCAGATAGCGCAGCTCCGCGATGTCCCAGTACACGCCGGGGAAGTTCGGCTTGCCCTTCGCGAACGCGAGATGCTCGGCCTGCACGACGAAGGTCGCGTGCGGGAACGCGCCGTTGTTCCCGGCGTGGTCGAAATGAAGGTGACTGTTCACGACGATCGCGACGTCGTCAGGTTTGACGCCGAGCGCAGCGAGCCGCGCGACGATCGAGTCGTCGCGCTCCATCATCACCTTCAGGCCGCTCTGCGGACCGAACGTCGCATCCGGACGGTCGACGTGCACCGGGTGAAGCCCCGTGTCGAACACGATGTTGCCCTCGGGCGTTCGCAGCAGCGCCGACCAGACCGGGGCGACGACGCGCTCGTCGCGCGCGGCACCCAGGGTCCACGGCTGGAACGCGGAGCGCGCGATGTCGACCGCGCCCGTGCGAAAGAGGACCAGCTCGATCAATGGTGCGCTCCGTGCACGACCGCATGGCCGCGACCGCGAGCGATGAGCCAGCGGTTCACCGGGAACGCCACGGCGAACGCGATGACGAGACCGAGAACGAGGCTGCCCCAAAAGAGCGGATCGCCGAGGCCGGCCGCCATCGCGCCCGGGACGAGCAGGACGACGAGGTTGTCCACCGCCTCCATGACCACGATCGAGATCGTGTCCGCGGCCGCCGTGAGTCCTGCGGCTTGGCCGACGGCCATGCCGCCACGCAGCAGCGGCACGAACGTGAACGAGTAGCCGAACACGAACGCCAGCACGATGCCGGCGACGATCGACGCCTCCGTGGTGAAGCTGAGCGCGCCGGAGATGAGCAGGCCGACGACCTCGCCGATGGCGCAGCCGGTGAGGCAGTGGCGCGTCGCGTCGAGGGCCAGTCGCGTCGTGCTCGGCTGGGCGGCGTGACCACCGTGATTCATTCGCGCAGCAGCTCATCCACCGCCGCGTACGGATCGATCGCGCGCGCGGCGACACGCGCGATCGCGCTCTCGACGCGGTCCTCGCCGAGCCGATCGCGCAGGCGGCGCACCAGCGATTCGCGCAGCAGCTCCTCGACCTCGTTGCGCGCCGCGGCACGACGCCGCTCCTCACGCTCGCCGCTATCGGCGGCCCACGCGCGGTGCTTCGCGATCGCCGCGATGAGCTGATCCGTGCCGTCGCCGGTGGCGGCCACCGTGCGGACGATCGGCGCCTTCCACGCGGTGCGCGGCGCGCCGAGCGTCAGCATCTGCGCGAGGTCGCGGGCGGTCTCGTCCGCGCCCGGTCGGTCGGCCTTGTTCACGACGAGCACGTCGGCGATCTCGAGCACGCCGGCCTTGATGGCCTGGATGTCGTCACCGAGCCCGGGGACCGTGACGAGGCAGACGGTGTCGGCGACGCGCACGACCTCGACCTCCTCCTGCCCCACCCCGACCGTCTCCACCAGCACGACGCCGTAGCCCAGCGCGTCGAGCACGTTGACGATGCGGGATGTCGCGCGCGCGAGGCCGCCCGAATGGCCACGGCTGGCCATGCTGCGGATGAAGAGACCCACGTCGAGGAAGCGCTCGCGCATCCGGATGCGGTCGCCGAGGATCGCGCCGCCGGTGAACGGCGACGACGGGTCGACGGCGACGACCGCGACGCGATCGTGCGTCGCGCGGTATACGCCGGCGAGCCGGTTCACCAGGGTGCTCTTGCCGCCGCCGGGCGGGCCGGTGATGCCGACGATCTCGGCATGACCGGTGAGCGGATACAGCGTGCGCAGCGCCTCGGCCGCGCCGGGCTCGTCGTTCTCGACCACGGAGAGGAGACGCGCGGTGGAGCGTTTGTCGCCGGCCCGCGCGCGCTCGAGCAGGTCGGACGCGGCGACGGTCACGACGCTTGTCGCGCCAGGTCCCTCGCGATGACGATGCGCTGAACCTCGCTGGTCCCCTCGCCGATCTCCATGAGGCGCGCGTCGCGCACGATGCGCTCGACCGGATAGTCGCGCAGGTAGCCGTAGCCGCCGAGGATCTGCAGGCAGTCGTTCGCGGCCCGGCTCGCGGCCTCGGTCGCGTAAAGCTTCGCCTTCGACGCGGCGACGCTGAACGGCTTGCCGCAGTCGGCGAGCGCCGCGGCGCGATGCACCAGGAGACGTCCGGCGTCGAGCTGCGTGCGACCGCGCGCGAGCTTCCACTGCGTCATCTCGAACTCCGCGATCGGGCGCCCGAACTGCTTGCGCTCCTTCGCGTACGCGACCGCGGTCTCGAGCGCAGCGCGTCCGAGGCCGAGCGCGAGCGCGCCGATTCCGATGCGGCCCTTGTCGAGGACCTTCTTCACGGCCTCGAAGGCGTCGCCGTCGGCGCCGATGCGGTCGCGCTCGGGAACGCGGCAGTCCTCGAGCACGAGCTGCGAGGTGTCCGCGGCGTGCAGGCCCATCTTCTTCTCGCGCTTCCCCGGCCGGAAACCCGGCGTGCCGCGCGTGACGCCGAAGGCGGAGAGCTTGCGCTCGCCTGCGCCGGCCGTCACCACGGCGAAGCCGGCGAGCGATCCGTTGGTGATGAACTGCTTCGTCCCGTTGATGACGTAGCCGTCGCTTTCCCGGACGACGCGGCTCTGCACCGCGATCGCGTCGGAGCCCGAGGACGGCTCGGTGAGCGCCCACGCGCCGAGGTATTCGCCGCTCGCGAGCGGCGGCAGCCAGCGGCGCTTCTGCTCATCGGTCGCCGCGACGAGGAGGTGTCCGATGCAGAGGCTGTT
>JBDUCG010000165.1:0-4832 GCA_040003565.1 Chloroflexota bacterium
GCGGTGGCACATCGCAGAGGGCTCGACTACGCCGGCTTCGGCATCCATGAGGCCGCTCGCATCAGCGGCGCTGCCGGCGCCGGCGAGATCCTGGTCGGCGCGCCGACGCTCGCGGCGGCGAAGACGAGCTACCCCAGCGAAAAGCGAAGCCTGACGCTCAAGGACATGCCCGAGCCCGTCGAGGTCGCGTCGATCGATTGGCGGTGAGCGTGTCGCGTGCGCGCCTCTTCGCTCTCGCGCTTCCGTTGCTTCTCGCGGCGTGCACGCCGAGGAGCGTCGTGCCAGCCGCTTCACCGAGCGCACCGCCCACAGCGACCGCGACCGTGTCCGCGACATCGGCCGCGCCAACGGCGAGCTCATCGCCGACACCGACACCGCGCGAGGACCCGCCCGCCGTCGCTACAGACCCCGTGGCGATCGGCGCCCAGATCGTGCTCGCCGAACGCAGCGTGCGCGACCCGAGCACCACGGGCGCGGACCTCGCGTGGATGGGTCATCTGCAGCAGCGCATCTACCGCGCGATCGCAGCGCGGCCGGAGTGGCGGGGAGCGTTCCTCGCGGCGGTCCCGGTCGATTTCCGCGGCGTGGTCACCACCAACCTCGACGCGACAGCGGAGCTGCGCGCGACCGTCGTGCCGGGGCCGGATCTGCCGACGGCGTGGCGCATCGTCGAACCCGCGCCGCTCGACGATCTGGCGCGCTTCTACCGCGAGGCGGAGACGGAGTTCGGTGTGCCGTGGTCGTACCTCGCTTCGATCCACCTCGTCGAGACGCGGATGGGCCGGATCCGCGGAACGTCCGTCGCGGGCGCGCAGGGTCCGATGCAGTTCATGCCCGGCACGTGGGCCGCATACGGCGAGGGCGACGTGAACTCGGACCGCGACGCGATCCGGGCGGCCGCGCGCTATCTGAAGGCCAACGGCGCGCCGGCGAACATGGCCAACGCGCTGTTCCGCTACAACAACTCCGACCGGTACGTGCGCGCTGTCACCGCGTACGCCGAGGTCATGCGCGCCGAGCCCAGCGCGTATCGCGGCTACTACGGCTGGCAGGTCTACTACCTGACCACCAAGGGTGACATCCTGCTGCCCGTCGGCTACGGCCGCTAAGGAGGTCCCCGATGTCCTTTGAACGTGCTAGTCCGGGCGTGGGCATCGGGGCCGAGCCCGGGCCGTATCCGGGACATGCCGGCGCCGACCCGGCCGGCGGATCGTCGCCGGCGCTGCGGCTTCAGATCCTCTCCACCGAACACTGGAGCCTGCTCGCGTCGCGCGCGCTGGCGTGGAACGAGGCCTTCAGCCGCGCGGGGATGTTCCTCACGACGCTCACCGGTGCGATCGTGGCGCTGGCGCTGGTCGCGCAGGCATCGGCGTTCGGCGAAGGGTTCAGGCTCTTCGCCCTGGTCATCCTCCCTCTCGTTCTGTTCGTCGGCGTGGCGACGGAAATCCGTCTGGGGGAATCGAATTACCACGAGGCGCTCTGCGTCGTCGGCATGAACCGCATCCGCGCCGCCTACCTGGAGCTCGCCCCCGACCTCGAGCGGTACTTCGTGATGAGCGCGCACGACGACCTGAAAGGCATGGGCGTCACCATGGGCATGCGCCCCGGCACCGGAGCGATGCCGCTCGCGCACCTTATTGCCGGTACCCCGACGGTCGTGATGACCCTTAATTCGGTGCTCGCCGGGATCATCGCGGCGCTCGCTGCGGACCAGCTCGGAGCTACGGCGCCCATCACTCTGGGTGTCGGCACTGTGGGTTTCCTGGTCGCGATGGTGCTGCAGGGTCTGTACGCCCGCAGCAACGTTCGCAAGGCTTACGCGGGATACCGGCCGCTGTTCCCGACACCACCTGAGGCGAGTTAACACCGCCAGCGCATCACGGAGTGCGCTGGCTGTGTTCGCTTGCGCACGGGTGTGCTTCTCCGCCGCGGTATAGCCTCCGCACCTGCGAAAAACGGGAGGGCCAAGCGTGGGACCGAAGGCGATCTGGCGTGAGGACCTCGTCACGAGCCTGCTGGCGACCCTTCTCGTGCTCGGCCTCTTCCTCGACGGCTGGAACCACATCAACCTTCAGAACGGCGCGCTCGGCGGCTTCTTCACGATCTGGCACGCGCTGCTGTACGCGGGATTCAGCTGCACCGCGCTCTGGGTGGTCACCCGCAACCCGCACCTATACACGCGCGGCGCGCGGCCGGCGCCCTACTTCCACAAGTTCCTCGGTATCTCGCTCCGCTATCCCCTCGCCATCGGGGGGCTCGCGATCGCGACCGTCGCGCTCTTCGGCGACATCGTCTGGCACACCGCCTTCGGAGGGGAGACCGGTGTCGCCCGGGTCATCGCGCCGTTCCACCTCCTGCTGTTCGCGGGCGCCGCGGGTCTCGTTTCGGCGCCGCTGCGGTCCGCCTGGTACGCGCCGCAGTACTACCCGAACAAGCTGTCGTTCCGCCGGATCCTGCCGCCGCTCCTCTCACTGACCCTCGTCACCTGCGTCGCGGCATTCATGTTCCAGTGGCTCAACGCGTTCCTCGACTGGACGCCCTCGGTCACGATCGGGCGCATCCCGCAGGAGCTGGCGAGCGACGCGCGCATCAGGGGGACGACCGAGTTCGCCGGCGCGGCGCGCATCCTCGTCACCAATCTCATCCTTCTTGCGCCGCTCTTTCTGGCGCTGCGACGCTGGAGCCTGCCCTTCGGCAGCGCGACGCTCCTGTTCGTCATGGTGAGCTTCGCGATGAGCGCGCTCACGAGCTTCGACCTCGGCGCCACCGTCTTCGCCGCTCTGGTCGGCGGCCTCGTCGCCGACGGGCTGATCGACGGTCTCACACCAGACGCGCATCGCACTTTCGGATACCGCGCGATGGCCGCGATCACCCCGCTCGCCCTCTGGTCGGCGTACTTCCTGATCCTGATCTTCGTCTACCGCAGCCCGTGGCCATTCGATCTTTGGCTCGGGACGACCATGCTCGCCTCGATCTCAGGACTTTTGCTCAGCTATGTCGCGATACCGCCGGCGCTGCCGGAGTCGGTAGCGAACGAGGAGGGAAAAACATGACCGCAAAGTCGGAGGAACCCGGGAAAGGCATCAGCAGACGTGGATTTCTTACCGGTCTGGGGATCGGCCTCGGTGCCGCGGGCGCGGCCGGCGTCGCCGCCGGGGTCAGCCTCGGCCGGACGGAGCTGCGGCTCTCGGCCGAGACGCCGGGCAACTTCAGCCGCATGTTCCCGAATCTCCCACCGTTCTTCCAAGATCTCCGGCCCGGCGGCGCGACCGATCAGCTTCGCGACGCCATGCGCGACATCGGCAGGCTGGGTGGGCTGCTGGACGCGAAAGACGCGATCTCCGCGGGCCCGGTCGCACTCATCGCGAACGCCGCGGTGAACGGGAACGACCCGCCGACCAATCCCGACAACCCGACGCATACCGCGGGCGTGACCTTCTTCGGCCAGCTCATGGACCTCGACATCACGTTCGACAGCCGGTCGACGCTCGGCGTGCCGACCGATCCGACCACGACGCCGAACATGCGCGTTCCGTACTTCGACCTCGACATCATCTACGGGCAGGGACCGTTCGTGACCCCGACGTTCTACGACGCGAACGACCAGGCGAAGCTGCGCATCGAGAGCGGCGGGATCTTCGAGGATCTGCCGCGCAACCCGGACATGACCGCGATCATTCCCGACCCGCGCAGCGACCAGAACCTGATGGTCTCGGGTCTGCACTGCGCGTTCATCCTGTTCCACAACAAGGTCGTCGACTACGTGCGGTCGACGTCAGGACTCGTCGATCCCGCCGCCATCTTCGCGGAGGCGAAGCGCCTGGTGCTGTGGCACTACCACTGGCTGATCCTGAACGAGTTCCTGCCGCTGTTCATCGGGCCGGCGATGGTGAACGACATCCTCACCAACGGCCGGCGCTTCTTCCAGCCGGGCATGGGCGCCGCGACGATGCCGATCGAGTTCCAGGGCGCCTGCTTCCGCGTCGGCCATACGATGCTGCGCCCCTCCTACCGCGCGAACCTCAAGGGCATGAACGGCAATCCATTCTTCGGATTCATCTTCGACCCGGCGCTCGGGGACATCACGCCCGCGCCCGGCCTGGACCCGAATGACCTGCGGAGCGGCTTCCGCGCGCCGCGGCGGTTCATCGGTTGGCAGACGTTCTTCGACTTCAAAGACGGCGAGGTCAAGCGCAACAAGCTCATCGACCACAAGATCTCGACGCCGCTGTTCACGCTTCCCCTCGGCGCGATCGCGAGCCACAAGGCTCCGATCGCGCTCATGCAACGCAACTTGCTTCGCCACATCACCTGGTCAATGCCGTCGGGCCAAGCGATCGCGCGCGAGATGGGCGTGGACCGGCTGAGCGCCGCCGACCTGGACGAGCTGAAGGTCTACGACATGGATCTCGAGAAGAACACGCCCCTCTTCTATTACATGCTCAAGGAATCGGCGCTGGTGCCGAGCACGGATGTCGGGCGCAACACCGGCGGATTCCATCTCGGGCCGGTCGGTGGCCGCATCGTCGGCGAGGTGGTCATCGGTCTGCTCCAGAGCGACCCCGCCTCGTGGGTGGCGAAGCAGCCCACCTGGACGCCGACGCTGCAAAACCCGG
Source organism: Chloroflexota bacterium (assembly GCA_040003565.1). Taxonomy (GTDB): domain Bacteria; phylum Chloroflexota; class Limnocylindria; order P2-11E; family P2-11E; genus CF-39. The sequence goes on from JBDUCG010000165.1 coordinate 4,617, forward strand.
GCACCGGTTTCCGCATGGTCGACTTCCTCACGTTCGCCGGCGTCGATCCCGTCACACGGCACACACAAAAGCCGACCTCCGCCTGACGCGGTGTAGTCTCGCTCAACGACTGCTGGCAGGGGAGGAACGAACTATGTCGTTACGTCGCTCGCCCATCTTCGCGGTCATCACGCTGCTCATCGCGGCGGCATGCACGCCGCCCGCGACCACTCCGGG
>JBDUCG010000166.1:0-4749 GCA_040003565.1 Chloroflexota bacterium
GAGTTGCGCAGACCGAAGACGCCGTTCGGCGAGCCCATCGTGAGGCCCTTCTCGAACGCGGCGACCGCCTCCTCGAACATGCCGAACGAGTACGCGGCCTCGCCGTACGCGAGCCACGCGAAGTTGGTGTTCTGCGTGAGCGCTTCGGTCTTCGCGCGCTGGTAGAGATCGCGCCGCATGACCGCGTCGCTCACTTGCGGGCCCATGATCGCGTCGAGGAGCTTCTGGTCCTCCGGCTTGTAGATGACCATGTAGCGGTAGCTGAACGACTGCCAGTTGCGCCCGAACCACTCATACGCCAGCGGCACCATGTTGCCGAGCATCGAGTCGTTCACGTACACGACGCTCTTGGTGTCGTCGTACCCGCGCACCGTGCGCCAGTGCGCGATGCGTGAGACCCAGGGGTCCTGCATCCACTGCGTGACCATCGGCGCGAAGCCGTTCGCGACGAGCGCCTTTATGGTGTCGATCGTCCCGCCGTTGCGCCACGTGGAGCGAAGATCGAAGTTGTCCTTCACCCACGGGCCGACGCCCTGCGGTCCCATGCCGCGCCGCACGTCGGTCCCGCGAAGCGCGAGACGGGCGGTCTCCTGATTCGCGTCGACGCCGAGCGTCGAGAGCGCCATCACGACGGCGGCCGGCCCGCAGTTGTTGAGCGACTGCCACACGTGCTTCATCTCCGGGAACACGACGCTGTCGGGCGCTGCGAGCGGCGTGGGAAGGACCTCGGCGACCGTGATCGCGGGGACGCTCATCGTCGGGTAGACCGTCTCGACGGTGTCGATGCTGGTGACGAGCGCGTCGGTCGGTCTCGTATCAACGCTGACCGCGCTCTCCGCAGGCTCTGCGGGCCGCAAAGCCACGCCGCCAGCGAGCACAACGGCGACGGTCAGGGCAAAGACGGCAGCGGAAGTACCCCGACCTCTCATATGTGTCACCTAGGGTATCCCTCCCGCCGCGCCGCGACGAGTCCGGGGCCGTCCCAGACACGTACCATCCGGAAATGAGCCCGACGACGCTGGTCCGCGGGCGCCTCCGTGACCACCCCCTGTGGTCCCGCGCTCTGGCCGCACCCGAGATCACCGGGCGGCTGATCCAGCCCGTCATCGTCTCGGCCCGCGTCGAGGACCGCGAGCGGGTGCCCGACGCGCCGTTCCTCGAGCGGCTTTCGCTGACCGAGCTCGTGCGCGATGCGCGCGAGGCGTCGTCCACCGGCCTCGCGGGCTTCCTGATCTTCGCCGCCTCGGACCGGAAGGATGAGCTCGCGCTGCTCGCGAGCGAGCGCGACCACATCGTCGCGCGTGCCATACACGCCGTGAAAGATGCCGCGCCGGATCTCGCGGTCGCCACGGACGTTTGCGTTTGCGCGTACACACCGCACGGGCAGTGCGTTCTGTTCGCTGAAGGTCAGGCGAACGTCGCCGGGACGCTCGACCGGCTCGCCGAGATCGCCGCGGTCCACGCGGACGCCGGCGCCGACCTGCTCATTCCGTCCGGGATGCTCGAGGGCAGCGTGCGCGCGCTGCGCGCGGCGGTGTCGTCTGCCGGCCGGCCCGAGCTCCCGATCGCCGCGATGGTGAAGCTCGACAGCGTCCTGTACGCCGCACATCGGATCGCCGTCGAGGCGATACCGGTGAATGAGCGTGCGGTGCCGCTCATCGCGGTCGACGATCGTGATGGCGCGCGCACGCGCGCAGTTCGCGAGGTCGCGGCGGGTGCGGACGCGATCGTGCTCAAGCCCGGCCTGGTCACGCTGGACCTCGTGACACGGCTGTCCGAGACGGTCGACCGGCCGGTGATCTCGTTCTTCACCGCCGACGAGCACGCCTTCTTCACCACACAGGACGACTCGCAGGACCTGGTGGCCGCCGAGCGGGAGACGTTCGTCGCCGCGCGGCGCGCTGGCGCGGACCTGCTGATCAGCTACGGCGCTCAGGCGGTCTCGGCCGAATGAGTCGCGGCGCCGCACTTCGCGCGACCGAACGCTACCTCGCGATCTTCGTCGCGTTCGCGATGCAGCTCATCGCGGTCGCCGTGATCGGAGACATCTTCGCGACCGCGCCGCGCGCCGACGCGGCGCTGCTGCCGCCCGACGAGACCGTCGCGCGCGTGGCTCCTGTCGCGCGCGGCGATCGCCTCATGACGATCAATCTTGCTTTCGATCGCATTTCCGCGAGCGCGCCGGCCGATGCGGCGCCCGCCACCGACCAGATCTTGGAGCCAGGTCTCGATTCTTCGGCGGAAGCTGCCCCGGGGTCCCCCGCCGCCGAACCCGAGCCCGAGCCATTGGTCATCGCCGAGCCCACGCCACAGCCGAGACCGCAGCCCACCGCGGCCCCGCGCCCGGTCCCCGCGCCGCCGGCGATCACGACCTCGCTCTCGACGCAGCAGTCCGAACTGCGGATGCTCGCCCTGATGAACGCGTCGCGGCTGCAGGCTGGGCTCGTGCCGCTCGCGCTCGACGGCGGCGTCTCAGACGCGGCGCGCCGGCACAGCGCGGCGGAGGCGCAGGTGCGCTACGTCTATCACGACGGTCCTGATGGGACCGCGGCATCGCGCAACGTTCCCGCCTGCGGCACCGGCTGGTACGGCGAGAACACCGGCAAGGTGTGGAGCGGCGGCGTCGACGTGCTGCATCGCGAGTTCATGGCCGAGCCGTGGGAGCCGATCAACCACCGCACGAACATCATGGATCCGAATTTCCGCCGCGTCGGCGTCGGCGCGGTCGAGGGGCCCGATGCGATGTACCTCACGATGGTGTTCTGCCGCTAGGGCTTCTGACCTCGGCGCACCGCGAGCTGCCGCGCGACATCGCCCCGCGTGATCCCACCGGTGGACTGCCAGTCGTGCTTCTCGTCGCGCACGTTCGCGGCGCAGAACGCCCAGCGGCCGTCGACCACCGTGATGTGATCGCTTTCCAGCTGCGGATCGCGCAGATGGTCGGGAAGCACGCAGAGGAAGTAGATGAGCGCGTCGGACCGGCCGGTCAGAGTGGACCTCCTGCTCACGCTCGCGTCACGTCGGACCGCTCGCAATGCTAGCGTTCGACGCGGTGGAGTACCTGAAGCGCACCCTGCCCAACGGCGTGCGCATCCTCGTCTCGGAGATGCCGGCGATGCGCTCGGCGTCGCTCAGCGTCTTCGTCGGCGCGGGCTCGCGCCTGGAGAGCAAGCTCGACGCCGGCACCAGCCATTTCCTCGAGCACATGGTGTTCAAGGGAACGGCGAAGCGTCCGACGGCCGCGGAAATCAGCATGGAGATCGAGAGTCGCGGGGGCGTCGTGAACGCCGGGACCGACAGGGAGGTCACGGTCTTCTGGTCAAAGGTGCCGGCGCGGCACTGGCGCATCGCGCTCGACGTCGTCGCCGACATGATCCTGGCGCCGATGCTGCGTGAGTCCGACGTCGAGTCGGAGAAAAAGGTCATCGTCGAAGAGCTTCGGATGTACCGCGATCAGCCGCAGGACCGCGTGCACACGCTCGTCGACGAGCTCCTTTATCCGAACCATCCACTGGGCTGGGAGATCGCCGGCCGCGAGCCGGTCGTGCTCGGCATGGCCGCGAGCCAGCTCCGTGACTTCATGGACCGGGGGTACTCGCCGCGCAAGATCGTCGTCGCACTGGCGGGCAAGGTGGACGCGAACGAGGTGAGCGACGCGATCGCCGAGCTCTTCGCGCCCATGGCCGACCGCCCGGCGCCGAAGCTCAGGCCGGCGCCGAAGGCGTCGAAGACGCGCGTGAAGCTCCTCGGCAAGCGGACGGAGCAGGCGCACGTCTGCATCGGCTGGCGCGGCGTGCCGCAAGTGCATCCCGACAAATACACGCTCGACATGCTGAATGCCATCCTCGGAGAGGGGATGTCCAGCCGGCTCTTCCTCGAGCTGCGCGAGAAGCGCGCGCTCGCGTACGACGTGCATTCGTTCTCGTCGAACTACGTCGATGCCGGTCACGAAGGCATTTACGCGGGCGTCGCGCCAGCTCGGATCGGCGAGGTCGTCGAAGCATCACTCGCGCAGGTCGCGCGCATACGAGATGAGATCGTCCCCGCCGACGAGCTCGAGCGGGTTCGCGACTTCAACAAGGGCCGTCTCGAGCTGCGGCAGGAGGACACGCGCAGTGTGTCGAGCTGGCTCGCCGGCCAGGAGCTCTTCCTCGACCGCGTGCGCTCCGTCGAAGAGATCTGCGACATCATCGACAGCGTGAGCGCAGAGGACATCCAGCGCGCGGCGCAGAAATATCTGCGACCCGAGCTGTCATATGTCGCCGCGGTGGGCCCACGCGCGGCGGTCGCGACCGTCCGCGCGCCGGAAGGCGCCGAGGTCGTCATGGAGATCGCGTCGTGAGTCCCGACCAGGTCGTCGAACGCACCCTCGTCGTGCTCAAGCCCGATGCCGTGCAGCGCGGGATCTCCGGAGAGATCCTGGCGCGCTTCGAGCGCCGCGGCCTGCGCATCGCCGCGCTGCGCCTCCTGCGTGTCGAACGCGCGATGGCCGAGAAGCACTACGCGGTGCACAAGGGGAAGTTCTTCTACGACGACCTCGTGAAGGTGATCAGCTCTTCGCCGGTCGTCGCGATGGTGCTGGAGGGCCCCAACGCGATCGCGGTGGTCCGCTCGATGGTCGGCGCGACACGGCCGCACGAGGCCGCGCCGGGCACGATCCGCGGCGACTACGCGCTCGTCGGGCTGCGCAACCTCGTACACGCGAGCGATGCGCCCGAGACCGCGAAGAGCGAGATCGCGCTGTGGTTC
>JBDUCG010000167.1:0-4700 GCA_040003565.1 Chloroflexota bacterium
GACAACTGAATACGACGGGGGAGCGCCCACGGGGCGCTGAGAGTGCGGCGATCCGCAGACCCCAGAACCTGATCTGAGTAATGTCAGCGTAGGGAGTCGGAACGCGTGAGACCTCGCTGCGGCGCTCGGATGCGCCGCTTTTTTGTGCCTTGAAGGCCGTCGTTGTCGCCCACGGCGACGTCGATCCGCGCGACCGCGCGCATCTCGGCGGCGCGGAGCTCATCGTCGCCGCGGACGGCGGGACGCTCGCGCTCGAGCGTTGGGGCGTCGTCCCGCACGCCATCGTCGGCGATCTCGACTCGCTCGGCGTGGAGCGCGCGGCGGAATATGCCGCGCGTGGCGTCACCGTCGTCCCCTACTCGCCCGAAAAGGATGAGTCGGATCTCGAGCTCGCGATCGCTTACGCGACGGAGGCAAAGGCCGATGACATCGTCCTCCTCGGGATCCTCGGCGGGGCGCGCTTCGATCACGAGATCGCGAACACGCTTCTTATCGCGGCCGAGGGATACCGCGGCGGCAAGCTGCGCGCGATACGTGGCGACGTCACGCTCTGCGCCCTGCACGGCGGCGACCACATCGACCTCGGCGGCGCGCCAGGCGATCTCGTGACGCTCCTCGCGGTGCGGGGCAACGCGGAAGGCGTCCGCACGCAGGGCCTTCGCTACCCGCTGGCTGGCGAGACGCTGCATTTCGGCGCCGCGCGCGGCCTCTCGAATGTCGTCGCAAGCGCGGGCGCTTCGGTCGAGTGCGATCGCGGCGTGCTGCTCATCATCGAAACAGCTGTTGGAGGTGTCTCGTGACTCGATCCATGTCCTGGCGAACGGTCGACATCGTCGTCACCGCGGCGATCGCGGTCGCATTCGGCGTGGTGTTCTGGGCCTGGAACGCGCTCTGGGCCGCGGCCACTCCGGCCTTCGTCGCCGTCCCACCGGCGCAGAACATCCTGTACGGCACCTGGCTCGCCGCCGGCGTCGTCGCCGGTCTCGTCGTGCAGAAACCAGGCGCCGCGCTCTTCGCCGAGCTTGTTGCGGCAAGCGTCTCGCTCATCCTCGGATCGCAGTGGGGCCTCGACGCAGCCCTCTCGGGCCTGTTCCAGGGTGCTGGCGCCGAGCTTGGATTCGCGCTCTTCCGCTACCGGCGCTGGGACCTCATGGCGTCGCTCCTCGCCGCGGCGCTCGCGGCCGTCGCCGCGTGGCTGCACGACACGCCGCTGTACTACGCCGAGCTGCCGCTCGCCGATCAGCTCCTGATCGGCGTGTTCATGCTGATCTCCGCGGTGATCATCGCGGGCGTCGGCTCCTGGTGGCTCACCCGCATGCTCGTGCAGACCGGCGTGCTCGCCCAGTTCCCGTCAGGGCGGACACAGCAGCGCATCTAGAGTCCTCGGCGTGAGCAACGAAGGGGCCGGGGTCGAGGCGCACGGCTGGGGTTGGCGCCACCCAGGGCGCCAGGCGTGGGCCGTGCGCGGGCTCGACCTATGCATCGATGCCGGCGAGCGCGTACTGCTCCTCGGCGCATCGGGCGCGGGAAAGAGCACGCTCCTCGCGGCGCTCGCGGGGCTCCTTGATGCGACCGGCGGCGGCGAATCCGAGGGCGAGCTCCACGTCGATGGACGGACGCCACACGACGCGCGCGACGCGGTCGGCATCGTGTTCCAGGATCCCGAGACGCAGCTCGTCATGGCGCGCGCCGGCGATGACGTCGCGTTCGGACTCGAGAACCACTGTGTTCCCACCGCCGCGATCTGGCCGCGCGTGCATCGCGCGCTCGCGCAGGTCCACTTCCCCTACCCCGAGGACCGGTCCACCGCGGCGCTCTCCGGCGGCGAGAAGCAGCGTCTGGCGATCGCCGGCGCGCTCGCGCTCCGGCCACGGCTGCTGCTACTCGACGAACCGACCGCAAATCTCGATCCGGCGGGCGCGGCGACGGTGCGCGAGACGCTCGCCGAGCTCGCCGGGATGACGCTCGTGCTCGTCGAGCACCGCATCGAAGACGCGCTCCCACTGGTGACTCGTGTGGTCGTGATCGAGGCCGGCGGCGGCGTCGTCGCGGACGGCGCGCCGCACGACGTCTTCGCGCGCTATGGCCCGCGGCTCGCCGAGCTGGGCGTCTGGGTCCCCGGCCCACCGCCAACGGGCCCGACGCGGCGCACGACATTCGGCAACGAGCTCGCGCGGGCGGACGCCGTGGCGTTCCGCTATCCCGGCGCGCAAACCTGGGCGCTCGACGGCGTCGACGCGTCGCTCCGCGCGGGTGAAGCCCTCGCGGTGACCGGACCGAACGGCTCGGGGAAATCGACGCTGGCGCTCCTCGTCGCGGGCCTGCTGCGGCCCGCGCGTGGCCGCGTCGCGCTCGAAGGCAGCGAGCCCTGGTCGCTCTCGGCGCGGCGTCTCGTCACGCGTGTCGGCACCGTGTTCCAGGATCCGGAGCACCAATTCGTGACCGGCCGCGTGGACGAGGAGCTCATGGTCGGACCGCTGCGCGCGGGACGCTTCGCGCCGGACGCGCGGCGGATCGCGATGGACCTCCTCGAGCGCCTGCGCCTCACCCACCTCGCCGCCGCGAATCCGTTCACGCTCTCGGGCGGCGAGCAGCGCCGCCTCTCGGTCGCGACCGCTCTCGCCACCGCGCCGCCCGTCCTCGTGCTCGACGAGCCGACATTCGGTCAGGACCGCCGCACCTACGCCGAGCTCGTGTCGCTCCTCGCCGCGCACTGCGACGGGGGCGGCGCGGCGCTCTTCGCGACGCATGACACGGATCTGGTGTCGTCGCTCGCGGACCGCACCCTCAGTCTGGTCGGCGGTCGCGCGGCATGAGGCTGCTCGAGCCACTCGTTCCCGACCCGACCGCGCCACTCGCGCGCCCGCACCCGATCGCGAAGATCGTCGCCGCGCTCGTCCTGATGCTGACGCTGTTCATCACCGTCGATCTCGTGACCTCGGGCATCGTGGTCGCAGCGCTGCTCGTAGCGGCCCGCTACAGCGGGCTGCCCGCGCGCTCCCTCGCGGCGCGTGCCGCGCCCCTGCTCATCGGCGCCGCGAGCCTCGGCGTCTTCAACGGGCTCCTATCCGGCAGCGCGGTCGCGGGCGCGGCGATCGCGCTGCGCATCATCGGCGTCTCGCTCGCGGGCATGCTCGCCGTGGCGACGATCGACCCGACCGATCTGGCCGACGCGCTCGTCGAGCACGCGCGCGCACCGTCGCGCTTCGTCGTCGGCGCGCTCGCCGCGTTCCGCCTGTTCCCGCTGTTCTCGCGCGAGTGGGACGTCCTCGGTCTCGCGCGGCGTGCGCGGGGCATCGAGGCGGACCGGACGTACGTCGATCGCGTGCGTGCGTTCCCCGGTCGCGCGCTCGGTCTGCTCGTCGCGGCCATCCGGCGCGCAACGCGCCTGGCCCTGGCGATGGACGCGCGCGGCTTCGGCTCGCAGACCTGCCGCACGCTCGCCCGGCCACGTGCGCTGACGCTGTGGGACGGCGCGCTCGTCGCGGGCGCGCTGGCGCTCGCGATCAGCGCGACGTCGCTGAGCGTCGCCCTCGGAACGTGGCGACCGCTCATCGCGTTCTAGTCTTCGAGAGATGAGCGACGCCGAGCGGGGAGTGATCGAGCGCGAGCGCAAGTACCGGTTGAGCGACACCGGTGCCGGACGGCTGCGCGCGCGCCTCGAGCGCGACGGCCGAGCAGTCCGCAGCGAACGGCAGGAGACGATCGTCCTGAGGGACCGCGCGTCACGCCTCGAGAAGGGCGCGTACCTTCGCTTCCGGACGGTCGGCGGACGCTCACAGCTCACGCTCAAGGGTCCGAAGCACGAGGTCGGGAAGGACAAGTGGCGGGTCGAGCACACGCTCGGCCTCGCCGACGGCCCGGCGCTCGAGCTCCTCGCCGCGATGGGATTCGAGCCAGGAACGCGCTATGTGAAGGACACCGCGATCTTCGTCTTCCGCACCGTGGTCGTCTCGGTAGACCGCCTCGCGGGCGTCGGCCGGTTCTGCGAGATCGAGACGGATGAGCTCGAGAAGGATCTCGACGCCGTCGCTGAGGCGCTCGACCTGCGTGACGAGGATCTCGAGCGGCGCGGCTACCCGCGGATCGCGCAGTCGGCGCAGGAGAGGGTCGGGGCGCGCTCCTAGGGCGTAGGAACGGCGAGCAGCTCGCGCTCGATGCGATCGCGGATCGCGTCACGGACCTCGGCGAACGCGGCGAACCGCGCGGCATCATCCCCGTCCACGGCGGAAGGGTCCGGGAAGGACCAGTGCCGCCGCTGACGCGCGTTCGCGAAGTATGGACATGCCTCGTTCGCCTCGTCGCAGACCGTGATCACGAGATCGAACGGCTCCTCGACGAACTGGTCGCTCGTCTTGGATTCCTGGAACGAGATGTCGATCCCGACCTCGGCCATCGCCTGGATCGAAAGCGGATGGAGGCCGCGGGCCTCGGTCCCCGCGCTGAACGCCTGGAACCGGCCCTCGCCGAGCTCGCTCAGGAACGCTTCGGCCATCTGCGACCGCGCCGAGTTGTGCGTGCAGAGGAACAGCACGCGCAGCGCCTCACTCATCGGGCTGACGCGGTTCGAGCGCGGCACGAGCACCACTCTACGTGCGGATCACGGTGACGCCGAGACCCTGCAAGCGCGCGAACAGCGCGTCGGGATCGACCTGCGCGTCGGATGGGACGACGCCAGGCGCTAGGGCGGCGCCGCGGGC
>JBDUCG010000012.1:0-15960 GCA_040003565.1 Chloroflexota bacterium
GAGATCACGACGCCAAGAAGGAACGGGTCGAGATGCAGGTCCTGCAGCAGGTAGAGCGAATACAGGACGCCGTAGAACGATCCGAAGACGTGGCCGAGGACCGATCGGAGGGCGAGCGGGAAGACGACGGGGTGTCGTCGCACGGCCGAGAGACCCTCGACGATCTCGGACACGATCCGCGTCGTCGTCTCGCGCGCCGGTCGCGGCGGCTCGGGAGTGCGGATGATCGCGAGCGACACCGCGGAGACAACGAACGAGAACGCGTCGACGAGGATCGCGAATGGCGCGCCGCCGATCTGCACAAGCGTTCCCGCGAGCCCCGGTCCGCCGATCTCGGCGATCGACGTGCTCGTCGCGAGCTTGCTGTTGGCGTCGACGACGCGCTCGGTGCCGATGAGCGATGGCACGTACGCGGGATACGCCGCGTTGAAGAGCGACGCGAGGCAGGCCTCGATGAAGGCCACCGCGTACAACTGCTCGATCCTGAGCGCGCCGATCGCATAGGCGGTCGGGACCCAGAACAGCAGCGCCGCGCGGATCACGTCGGTCCAGACGAGGATGGGCTTGCGCCGCAGGCGATCGACCCAGGCGCCGGCAACGAGGCCGACCAGAAGCACTCCCAGGCTGGCCGAAATGACCAGGTAGGCCATCTCCCTCGGCCCGGCGCCCAGGACCAGGAGCGCGACGAGCGGAAGCGCCGTGCGCGTGACCACGGACCCGAGCCTGGACACGGTCTGACCCGTCCAAAGCTTGAGGAAATCGGCATGGCGCCACAGCGACGGCGTTAACACGGCGGTGCGAGCGTACCGTCAAAGGTGACCATCACGCACGTCAGTTGATGGATCTCTAACAACGCGCGGGGCAGCCGCTCGTTAGCCTTGGCCTCATGAACGACCTCACGTTCTGGTTCCTCGCGCGGATCACCGGGCTCACTGCGTTCGCGGTGCTGTCGCTCTCGGTGCTCTCGGGTGAGGCGCTGCGGACGTCGGTGCTCGACTTCCTCGCCTCGAATCGAGCGATCCGCCGCCTCCACGACTTCACCACGCCGCTGTGGCTGCCTCTCGTCTTCGCGCACATCATCTCGCTGCTGCTCGACAAGACGGCGCAGATCCAATTGATCGACGTCGTCGTGCCTTTCGTCAATCCGTACCAGCCGTACTTCCTGCCCATCGGCCTCGGCACGATCGCCTTCGACATCATCATGGTCGTCACCGTGACGAGCTGGCTCAAGCGACGCATGAACAACACGCTGTGGATGTGGATCCACCGCACGAGCTACATCGCGTTCGTCGCGATCTTCTTTCACGCTGCGCAGTCCGGCACCGACTTCGACGCGCCGCTCGTCTCCGCGATCGCGTGGTCGACCGCCGCGGCGCTCGCGATCATCGGCGTGACGCGCATCGTGTGGGGCCGCTTGCCCGCTTGAGTCACCACCACGACAAGAAGTCACCGATGCTCGTTCGCTACGCCGGCGACGCCCTGCGCGCGCGCGCCGAATACGACAAGCGGCCCGGATCGAACCTGAAGTTCCTGCTGCGCAAGCGCTTCTCGTGGATGCAGCGCTACCTGGGACCGCAGACGTACGCGGTGGAGGTCGGCTGCGGCGCCGGCTTCAGCGAGCTCTTCCTTCACGCGGGCACGCTCGAGCTCACCGATGCCGAGCCGCGGCCATGGGCCAAACGCATCGTCGATGCGCAGGAGCTGCCATATGCCGACGCCAGCGTCGATGCGCTGATCGCGAACAACGTCATCCACCACCTCGCGTATCCCGATCGCTTCTTCCGCGGCGCGGCGCGCGTGCTCCGGCCGGGTGGGCACCTCCTCATCCAGGAGTGCAACTGTTCGCTGACGACGCGCATCGCGCTGCGCGCGACCGGTCACGAGGGCTACGACTTCTCCGCGGATCCCTTCGATCCGACCGCGCCGTGCAATGATCCGAGCGACCCGTGGAGCGCGAACTGCGCGATCCCCAATCTCCTGTTCGACGACCTCGAGCGGTTCCGCGCGCAGTACCCCGACTTCGCCGTCATGGACTCGGGAATGTCGGAGTTCTTCGTGCAGTTCAACTCCGGCGGCGTGACCGCGACCGTCCCGTACGTCCCGCTCCCGTGGGCGCTGATGCGCGTCGTCGACGTCGTCGACCGCGTCCTCGTCGCCGTCGCGCCCGGCGTGTTCGCGAGCCAGCGCCGGCTGGTGCTAAGGCGCCTTTAGCCGCCAGAGCGGCCAGCCGGTCGCGGGCTCCGTCCCGGCTCGCTCGTAATTGGCGACGATGTACTCGACGACACGCTCCATGTCCGGCAGCAGCGCGTACTGCGCTTCAGGAGAGGTCCACGCGCGCAGGCCCGCGAGATCGAGCGGCGGCGTGACGAAGCTCTCGGCCGATGCGTCGAGGATCAGCACCGGACGCGCGCGCTGCAGATCAGCGAGGAACTCCGCGACTCGCGCAGGCGTGGCGTACCCGCGCGTCGAGAGCGCGGCGTACTGGTAGACGTAGCGGCTCGGCGACCGCCGATCGGCGAGGAACAGCACCTCCGTATGTGAGCCCCAGATGAGGACGGTGTCCTCACGTCGCGTGTTCGCGGCGACGTATGCCGCGGCAGCGCGCGCCCTCCCGGGGTCGGTCGTGAGCGCCAGACGCGTGACGAGGAGTGCCGGGAGGACGGACATCGCAAGCACGGCGAGCGCGAGCACCGGCCAGGCGATCCGCGGCGGCGCGGCGCGCATCAGCTCCCGCACCGCGAACGCGGCGAGGATCGCCATCGCGGGCAGCCAGGCGATGAAGTAGTAGTGATAGCCGCGGCCCCAGGTCGAGAGCGCGATCTCGACGGGGAACGCGACGAGCGCGACGCCGAGCAGCGTCGGAGCGAAGCGGCGGGTCGCCACGGCATAGAGCCACGCGCCGACGGCGACGAGCGCGAGGCCGGACGGCAGCGTGAGCCGCAGACCCGACAGGACCGCATCGACCCGGTCGGACACGGGGGCGAAGGCCGCGTACGCCTGGTTGTAGACGAGCGCCTGATCGACCATGTCGCCCAGCACGCCGCGCGCTGCGGCCCAGGCCGCGACGATCGCGACCGGCGCGGCGGCGCCCGCTGCCACGAGCGCGACGAACGGGACCGCGTACCGTCGCTCGCGAATGAGCGTGACCAGCCCGATCGCGATCCAGATGCCGACAAGCGTCGGCTTGAGGAGAAGGGCGGCGCCGCCAAGGGCGCCGATCGCGAGCGCACGCGGGCGCGTGCGCGCACCGGCGTACAGGAACAGCGCGCCGAACTGGAGCGGCAGCGCGTAGAACTCGACGAAGCTGGTCTGGCCGTACTCGAGGAAGAGTCGCGGGAGCGTCACGAGCCACACGAGGGATCCGACGAATGCGGCGGTCGCGCCGAACTGGTGCCGAAGCGCGCGATGACCAAGCAGCGCCGCCGCCGCGAGGAACGCGACCTGCACGAGCCACACCCCGGTCTGCCGGCCCAGTGCGATCCCCAGCGCGTCCACGACGTACACGCCCGGCGGCTTGTGATCCCAGATGTCGCGATAGGGCGCACCGCCGTCGAGCAGGCGCTGCGCCGCATAGAAGAACACCCCGGAGTCCTCGGCGGGATCGCGCCCGGCGGGATGATTCGGCACCAGCACGGCCACCGACACCAGCAGGAGCAGCGGGACCGCGACGGCTCCGATGCGCATCGCGCAACAGATTCGCGCATCCTGTGCGCTGGTGCCGCGGCGGGTAGCGATCGTTGGCGCGGGCGTGGCCGGTCTGGTGGCCGGCCGCGAGCTCGCGCGCCGCGGTCACCCGGTGACGCTCTACGAGCGGTGGCCCGACGTCTCGGGCCAGGCGAGCGCATTCGACCTCGGCAACGGCGTGTGGATCGACCGCTACTACCACCACCTGTTCCAGAGCGACAGCGACATGATCGCGCTGCACGACGAGCTGCTCCCGGGCGAGCTCGAATGGCACACGTCGTCGGTCGGCATCTGGGCGCGCGGTCGGGTCTGGCCGTTCGTCAGCCCGCTCGACCTCCTGAGCTATCGACCGCTGCCGCTCGTCGACCGCCTGCGACTCGGCTACTCGGTACTGCGGCTGACCGCGAGGACCGACTGGGAACGCATGGACGACATCGGCGCCCTCGAGTGGCTTCGGAACGCTTCCGGCGAGCGCGCGCTCGAATCGGTGTGGACGCCGCTGATGCTCGGGAAGTTCGGCGCCGACAGCGAACGCATTCCGCTCGCATGGCTCTGGTCGAAGTTCCGGCTGCGTCGCAAGCTGCGCGGCAGCGGCGCGACGAAGGAGCAGCTCGGATATCCGCGCGGATCCTTCCGCGCGATCTGTCAGGCGCTCGCTGCGGAGATCCGCAAGCTCGGCGGAGAGATCGTCGTGGACCGCGAGGTGCTGCGCGTCACCGAAGCCGGCGGCGGCGAAGGCTATGTCCTGCACTGCGCCGGACCGGCTGCGTACCGGAGACGCGCGGGCGAGTCGCCGATCGAACCCGCGCTCGACGGCAGCGCCGACGCGGTGCTCTTCACCACGCCGACGTTCATCACGCGTCGCCTGGCCGATTGGCCCGCGGACTACGCTGCGCGCCTCGACGACTGGACGTATGAGACCGCGGTGGTCCTGCTCATCGAGCTCCGCCGTCCCTTCAGCACGACCTACTGGACGAACATCGCTGACAGCAAGGTGCCGTTCCTGGGTCTGGTGGAGCACACCAACCTCGTGCCACCCGAGCGGTACCCCGCGCGCTACCTCTACGTGTCCAACTACGTCGCGGCCGGCGACCCGCTCACACGGATGAACACCGAGGAGCTGCTGCGTCACTACGTCGCCGCGCTCGGTCAGATGAATCCGCGCTTCGATCAAAAGGACGTGCTGCGCTACTGGTCGTTCCGCGAGGACGCCGCACAGCCGGTCCCGCGCATCGGCAACCGCCACCGCATCATCCCCTTCACGTCGCCGCGGCCGGGGCTCTACCTCGGCAACACGACCCAGATCTATCCGGAGGATCGCGGCACCAATTACAGCGCGCGACTGGGTCGCGAGATCGCGAAGCACATCGCCGCCGACGGCTAGCATCGCGCCGGTGAAGCTTGCGGTGATCTTCTCTCCCGCCGCGGGCGGCCATCCGTATGCCGAGCTGCGGGATCTCGCGCGGGAGGCCGAGCGAGCCGGTCTCGAGTCGTTCTGGGTCAGCGATCACCTGTTCGGTGGAACGGTGGGCGTCCCCGATAAGGACTGTCTCGAGGCCTGGACGCTTCTCGCGGCGCTCGCGCGCGAGACGACGCGGATCCGGCTCGGCGTGCTCGTCACCGCCGCGCAGTTCCGGAATCCCGCGCTCCTCGCGAAGATCGTCGCCGGCGTCGACCACATGTCGGACGGCCGCGTCGAATTCGGCATCGGCGCCGGGTGGAAGGCGGAGGAGTACCGCGCGTACGGGTATGACTTCGCGTCGGCGGGCGCGCGGGTCGATCAGCTGAAGGACACGCTCGAGATCTGCCGGCGCCTCTGGACCAGCGAGCGCGCGACCTATCACGGCAAGCGCTACCGCATCGACGATGCGGTGTGCGCGCCGAAGCCTCTGCAGCGTCCGCTTCCGATCTGGGTCGGCGGCAGCGGACCGCGCGTGATGCGGCTCGCCGCGCGCTACGCCGATGGCTTCGACCTCGGCCGGCGGGGCCCGGGCGGCACGCCGCTCAGCGCGGTCGAGATGGCCACCGCGCTGGCTGAGGTGCGCAAGGTGTGTGAGGACGCGCGCCGCGAGCGGCCGATCGCGCTGTCGCACTGGATGAGTGCGGACCTTGGCGCCGACGACGCATCACGGCGCCAGCTCCACGAGACGATCGCTGGGTACGAACGCGCCGGGCTCGATCGACTGCTCCTCGCCTTTCCGCGCGAACGTGCCGGCGAGATGATCGCTCGAGCGGGCGACCTCGTCGCGCACGTCTAGCCCGGGGGCGGCGCCGGATCGCGAAAGCTCACGTGCGGTCCATCGCCGATCGCGAAGCGAATCTCGCGGCCGTCGCGCATCCGGATCCACGCCTCGCCCGTTCCGTGTGCGAGGCGCCCGAGCCACGCGCGCGCACCCTGGGGCTCCGGGCCGAATGAGGTGACGTCTTTCTCGGCGACGGTCAGCGTGCGCGGCTCATCGCCCAGCGTGATGTCGGCACCGGCGGGCGTGAGGCGGATGCGTTTGAGCTCGCTCCGCTGGAAACCGAGTACGGTCTCGTCGGAGAGACGGATCACCCAGCGTCCTTGATCCGACGCCGATACCGCACCGAGCCAGGCACGGAATCCGGTGATCTCGGGTCCATACGACGCGACGTCGTCGAGCTCGACCTCGAGCGGATCGCCGGTCGGAAAGCGGAGGCGCGCACGGGTCACACGATGAACGCTAGACCGTGCGACACTTTGAAGTCTCTTGAGCACTCCCGAGGTCTACCGCGCTGAGCCCGCCAGCGACGCCCCATTCTCCTGGCGCTCCATCCTCGAGATCGTGCAGGCGCTGGCCCTCGCGATCATCATCTCGGTCGTCCTGAACCTGTTCGTGGTCCAGGTCACGGAGGTCCGCCAGCGCAGCATGGAGACGACGCTCCTTCAGAACGATCGTGTGCTGGTGAGCAAGGTCGACTATCGCTTCACCTCGCCGCAGCCTGGCGACATCGTCGTCTTCAACCCGACCATCGACACGCAGATCCCGTACGTGAAGCGCATCGTCGCCGTGGCGGGTGAGACGGTGGAGCTGCGCGACGGCAATCTCTACGTGAACGGGAAGCTGCGCTTCTTCCCGGACGCGCACGGCCCCACCACCCCGCAGGTCCCGGACATCAAATACCCGTACAAGGTGCCGGAGGGATCGTTCTTCGCGCTCGGCGACAACCGCCAGTTCTCACAGGATTCACGGACCTTCGGCGCGCAGCCCTACAACCGCATCATCGGCAAGGTCGTCCTGCGGTTCTGGCCGGTGGATCGTCTGATCTTCTTCGACTGGTGATCTAGGCGATCAGGCTCCCGAGCTCCGCGTCGTCATCCGGGCGCAACAGAACGACGCGACCATCCTCTTCGATCGCACCCAGTGTCAGCACCTCTGAAGCGAAGGTCGCGATACGACGCGGCGGGAAGTTCGTCACGCACACGACGAGCCGACCCTGAAGCTCCTCCTTCGTGTACCAGCGGCGCACGGCCGCGGAGGACTGGCGCGTGCCGAACGGCCCGAAATCGATGGTGAGCTTGTAGCTGGGGTTGCGCGCCTCGGGGAAATCCTCGACCACGAGCACACGCCCGACGCGCATCTCGATCTTTTTGAACTCGTCAATGGTCGCCACGTCCGTATCATCGGACGTATGAGCGATGTCTTCCACCGAGCGACCGACTGGGAGATCGTCGCCCCGACGCGCGTCCTGCGCGTCACGTGGGACGACGGCAACGTCAGCGAATACGCGTGGGAGCCGCTGCGTCGTGCCTGCATGTGCGCGTACTGTCATGGTGAAGGCGCGTACAAAGGTGAGGTGAACGAGGACACGCGCTTCACCGAGGAGCAGACCACCTTGAAAGAGGTCTTTCCCGTGGGTCGCTACGGTCTGACACCGTCATGGGGCGACGGTCACGACACGGGCATCTACACCTTCAAGATGCTGCGGCGCGCCTCAGGCCTCGAATGAGCGACATGGAGCAGATGCGATGAAGTTCTTCACGAAGAAAGCCGAGCTTCCTCCCGAGACCGCCGCGCGTGTCCCGCCGGGCCAGTACCTGACCGAGAAGTGGCCGGTGCTGCACTACGGCCCGGTCCCGCAGTGGAGTCCGCGGACCTGGGACTTCCGCGTGTTCGGGAACGTGGAGAACGAGATCAAGCTCAACTGGGAGGAGTTCCAAAAGCTGGATCAGACTGCCGTGCAGGCGGACATGCACTGCGTCACGACCTGGTCGCGCCTCGATCAGAAATGGGAAGGGATCCCGTTCGCGAAGATCATCGAGCTCGCGAAGCCGAAGTCGGACTCGAAGTTCGTGATCGCGCACTCGGAGTACGGATTCACCGCGAACACGCCGATCGAGTACTGCCAGCGAGACGACTGCCTCATCGCGCTGCGCGCGAATGGCGAGCCGCTGACGCCGGATCACGGGTCGCCCGCGCGGCTCGTCGTTCCACCGCTGTACGCGTGGAAGAGCGCGAAGTGGCTAAGAGGCATCGAGTTCTCGGACACCGACAAGCCCGGTTTTTGGGAGCGGAATGGCTACAACAACACCGGCGACCCGTGGAAAGAGCAGCGCTACTGGGGCGACGAGTGAGCTAGGGCGTACCCCGCTCCGGCGCCTCCACTGGGTCGTAATGCGCGCGGAAGAAGCGGACGACCTGGGTCTGGTCGACTGTCGGTAGCTTGTAGATCCAGCTCCATGCCGTGAGCGCGACCTTCGCGTCGCTCAGCTTCGGATACGGCTCGAGGATCACCTTTGGGAATCCGCTGGCCATCAGCTGGCGGACGATCGACTTGAGCTGGTCCAGCTCGGACGCCGAGAGGTTGTTGTAGGCGATCACGACGCCGCCGTGCTCGAGGTTGTGCGTCGTCACCTCGTTCGGCAGGTTCGTGTCCTTTATCCCCCACGGTGCGGGGGCGGCTGGCGCTGCCCAGTGCTGGCCGGAGGTGGGCGGCACCGAGTTGTAGTTGCCCGTTTGCCCGCTCTGGATGTGCTCCGGGCCCAGCGCCTCGATCTTTGTGCCCACGGTCTGGCCGGTCGTGTCGAACTGCTGAGCGTTCACGTCGATCGGCGGAGCCGGCGCGTCGAACACCCCGGCGGCGCGCGCGACCAGGATCAGCGCGATGAAGGCGACGAGGGCGCCCAGGACGATCCAGCCCTGGCCGATGCGCCGCCGGGGCGCGGGGCTTCCGCCGCCGCTGCGCTTGCGCTGCTGCCTGGTGCGTTCGCGTTCACGCCGGTCGCGGCGCGTCGTGACTGTCATCTCCTTCAGGATACCTAGACTTGAGGGCGTGACCGTTCGCGTCCGTTTCGCGCCTTCCCCCACCGGCTCGCTCCACATCGGGAGCGTCCGCACCACCCTGTACAACTTCTTCTTCGCCCGCCAGAACGGCGGCAAGCTCATCCTGCGGATCGAAGACACCGACCAGGATCGCCTCGTCGCCGGCGCGGTCGACTCGATCTACGACGGGCTGGCGTGGCTGGGCGTGTCCTGGGACGAGGGTCCCCGGGAGGGCGGTCCTCATGCTCCGTACATCCAGTCGGAGCGCCTACCTCTCTATCAGAAGCACGCACAAGAGCTGGTCGACGCCGGCGCGGCGTACTTCTGCTTCTGCTCGAAAGAGCGGCTCGCGGCGCTCCGGGCGCAGCAGGCCGCGCGCAAGGAAATCACGCGCTACGACGGATTCTGCCGGCGCATCGATCCAACGGAGGCCGCCGAGCGCGCGCGGACGGAGCCACATGTCGTGCGGCAGCGGGTCCCCGACGACGGCGTCATCGCGCTCGACGACATCGTCTACGGACACATCGAATGGCCGCTGGCGTCGCTCGAGGATCAGGTCCTCCTGAAGTCGGACGGGTTCCCCACCTACCACCTCGCGGTCGTGGTCGACGATCACGTCATGGGGATCACGCACATCCTTCGCGGCGAGGACTGGCTTCCGTCGACGCCGAAGCATCTGCTGATCTGGCGCGCCTTCGGATGGGAGGTGCCGCCGCACGCTCACGTACCGAACGTGCTCGGCCCGGATGGGAAGAAGCTCGCGAAGCGCCACGGTGCGACCAAGGTCGAGGAGTTCCGCACGCAGGGATATCTCCCCGAGGCGATGATCAACTACCTCGCTCTCGTCGGGTGGTCGCCGGGGACCGAGGAAGAGATCTTCACGATGGACGAGCTCGTCCAGCGCTGGCGCATCGATCAGGTGCACCGCGCGGGCGGGAAGTGGGACAAAGCGCGGCTCGACTGGTTCAACGGCCTCTGGATCCGCAAGCTCCGCGAAGACGAGCTGCTCGCGCGGTTGGACGGTTTCCTGCCGCCGGACTGGGACCGTGAGGTCATCCGGAGGGCGCTTCCGGTGCTACGAGAGCGCATGAAGACGCTCGCGGAGGCACGCGAGCAGGTCGAGTTTCTGTTCGCCGAGCCGCCGCCGTACGAGGCCCTGCTGCTCGTGCCGAAGAAGAAGGAGCCGCGCGAAGCGCTGGACGTCCTGATCAAAGCGACCGTGCTACTCCGTCACATCGAGCCGTTCGACCATGCCGGGATCCGCGCGGCGGTCGAAGGCATCGCGGCCGACGTGGGCTGGAATCTCAAGGACACCAGCCAGCCGATCCGCGTCGCGATCACCGGCCGTCTCGTCGGCCTGCCACTATTCGAGTCGGTGGAGATGCTGGGCAGGGACAGGACCCTCACGCGGATCGAGCGCGCGCAAGACCTTCTCGAGAAAGGCGTGGACTGATGGCCACGCTCGCACGGCGGATCGGTCTGGGTCTGAATGCGCGCGGTGACGTCGCGGACACGGTGGCGTGGGCCGAGCGCGCGCGTGCGGCGGGTCTCGAGTCCCTCTGGTTCCACGACTCGTACTTCGAGCGTGACGGCGTGACCTACGCGAGCGCGGTCGCGTCGCAGGTCGGGGACATCAAGATCGGACTGGGTTCACTCAACCCGTTCACGCGCCATCCCGTCCTGCTGGCGATGACGATCAGCGCGCTCGATGACATGGCCCCGGGGCGCATCCTCCTCGGCCTCGGCTCGGCACTGCCTCTGCGTCTCGGCCAGATGGGCATCCCCTACACGCCAGATGACGCCGTCGCGAAATCGAGCGAGGCGATGGACACGCTGCACACGCTCTGGAAGGGCGAGCGCATGCCGTCGGGCAAGCCGGGACTTCCACCACTGCAGCCGATGTTCCCGCCGGTCCATCGCGTGCCGATCTACATCGCGGGCTACCGCTCGCCGATGATGGTGCTCGCCGGCCAGAAGGGCGACGGCTACCTCGCGCGTCCGGCCGAATCCATCCCCGGGCTCAAGAAGCTGCTGCGCGTGATGAACAAGGCCGCGCGCGAAGCGGGCCGCGATCCGAACGACCTCGACGTCGCGGGCTACCTGCTCTCGCTGGTCGCGGACACGCGGCGCGACGCGCTCAATCGCGCGAAGCGCGAGCCGTTCGTGATCTTCATGATGAGCATCCTCTCGGACGTGACGCTGAAGCGCGCCGGCTTTGAGCCCGAGCTGCGCGACCGCATCGCGGTGCACTGGCGCAAAGAGGACTACACCACCGCAGGAAGTCTCATCCCGGACGAGCTCCTCGACGCGTTCATCCTCTGCGGCACGCGGCGCGAGATCGCGGACCGCGCCTGGGAGTACCACGAGGCCGGCATGGACCTTCCGATCCTGCAGCCCGTCGTGCAGGACGAGGATCAGGTCAGTGCCGTGCTCGACGCGGCCGTCGCCTACGGCTCGGCCGAAGCGGGCACGGCCCTGGAGCGCGCCGCGCTCGGCGCACAGGAGAAGAGTGCGGCCGCGAGCCTGCGCGACCGTCTCGGCGCGTACTGGGAGATCGCGCGGCCGTTCTCGTTCACCGCGTCCACGGTGCCGATCGCCGTCGGCGGCGCGCTCGCCGCGGTGGAGGGCAGGTTCGACTGGACGCTGTTCCTCGTTTCGCTTGTCGCCGGCGTCCTGCTGCACATCGGGACCAACGTCACGAACGAGATCTACGACGTGCGCAAGGGCGTGGACACGATCGTCTCGCCGCGCGCGAGCCACGCGATCGTCAAGGGACGGCTCACCGACCGCGAGGCCTACGTGATGGCGGTCGCGGCGTTCGCGGTCGCCTTCGTTCTCGGCCTGTACCTCGTCTCGGTCCGCGGCTGGCCGGTCGTCGCGCTCGGGCTCGCGGGGCTCATCGGCGGCTACACGTACACCGCGCCGCCGTTCCAGTACAAGTTCAGCCCGTACGGCATCCCGCTGGTGTTCATGCTCATGGGGCCGCTCATGGTCGTGGGCTCGTACTTCGTGATCACGGGGACCGTCGATTGGAGCGCGCTCGCGAT
Source organism: Chloroflexota bacterium (assembly GCA_040003565.1). GTDB lineage: Bacteria > Chloroflexota > Limnocylindria > P2-11E > P2-11E > CF-39. The sequence goes on from JBDUCG010000012.1 coordinate 12,014, forward strand.
CAGCATCCCCGTCGGGCTGCTCGTCGCAGCCATCCTGCACGGCAACGAATGGCGCGACATCAGCGAGGACGCGCGCGCCGGCGCGAGGACGTTCTCGGTGCGCATGGGACGAAGCGCGGCGCATTGGCTCTACATCTCGCTCGTCGTCGGCGCCTACATCGCGCTCACCGTCGCGGTGCTTGCGGGCCTGCTTCCGACGTGGAGCCTGCTCGCGATCCTCTCGCTGCCGCTGCTGGTGCGCCAGATCCGCAGCGCGGAGTTCGGCGCGAGCGGACAGCAGCGCGCCATCGCGATGATCGACCTGCAGACCGCGCAGCTTCATGCCGCATTCGGCTACCTAATGGTCGCCGGACTGGTCATCGCCGCCGTCGCCGCGACTCGTTGAAGCCCGTCACCGCGGTCGGCCTGCTGGCGGCGTTCGGGCTGTTCGGGCTGACGTTCCGCGGTCCCCGCGCGAAGTTCTGGGAGCGCATGACACTCACCGGACTGGTGCTCGGCACCATGGCCCTCGCGAACGACGCCGAGCTACGCCGCCTGCGCTTCCGTGAGCGCGACGTCGCGCTCGGACTCCTATCCGCCGCGGGCCTCTACGCGATCTTCCAGGGCGGCGACCGGATGGCGCGCGCGGTCATGCCCAAGGGGTCGCAGGAGATCGGCGACATCTACGCGCTGCGCTCGCTGCGGCCGAAGACCGAGATCGCGGCGCGGCTCGCGACGGTCATCGGCCCGGCGGAGGAGCTGTTCTGGCGTGGCTTCGTGCAGCGGCGCGTCGGCGCGGCGGGCGCGGCCGTGAGCTACGGCGGCGCGCATCTGGTGACGGGGAACACGACGCTGATCGGCGCGGCCACCATCGCGGGCGTGTACTGGGGACTCCTGCGCGCGCTCGGCATGAGCATGCCCGCCCTGATCACGAGCCACGTCGCCTGGGACATCTGGATCTTCCTTCTCGCGCCAACGGAGCCCGAGAAGGACCCGCAGGCGGTCTAGACGGAGCGGTCTCGGATCTGCTCGGCCAGGCGCTTGGCGCAGCACGCGCAGTGCGGGTCGGGCCAGACGAGCCAGACCACCAGCGCGAGCCAGCCGGCGAACAGGCCGATGCTGAATGCCATGTCCGCGGTCAGATACATGCCGTCGCGCTACGCAAGACACGGGCCACGGTGAGAAATGGCCGTGATCGAAGGAGGGTGGGCGGGCGCGTTAGCGAGCGTTCGCGGCGTTGATCGCGTCGCGCAGCGAGAAGCGACCGAGATAGAGCGCGCGACCGACGATGACGCCGCGGATCCCGCGGTGCCGGAGCTTCGCGATGGCGTGGATGTCGTCGACGGACCCGACGCCGCCCGAGTAGATGACGTCGCCACCGAACGCGCGTGCCACGGCCTCGAGGTTCGCGATGTCTGGCCCCTGCAGCGTTCCGTCGACCGAGACGTTCGTGTATACGACGGACGGAACCCCGGTCACGGCGAGGCGCTGCATGAGGTCTACCGCGCGCACCTCGCTCGTTTCGGTCCAGCCCGCGGTCATCACCATCCCGTTGCGCGCGTCGACCGCGACTGCCATCCCGTCTGCGTGGCGGTCGACCAGGCGACCGATGAGCTCTGGGTCGTCGATCGCTGCGGTGCCGACGATGATCCGCGACGCTCCCGCCTCGGCGAACTGCTCGGCGGTGTCGAAGTCGCGTATCCCGCCGCCGGCCTGGATCTTCACGGTGAAGCGGTTCGCGATCTGGCGGATCGCGTCGAGGTTGGCAGGCTCCCCGGTCCGCGCGCCGTCGATATCGACGATGTGGAGCCACTCGGCGCCTTCCCGCACCAGGCGCTTGGCGGCCTCGAGCGGCGAGGGCGCGACCTCCTCGACCGTCGAGAAGTCTCCGCGTGTCATGCGCACGACACGTCCGCCGTAGATGTCGATCGCGGGGTAGACGATCACGCCGCGATGGTACGGGTCGCGCGGATCGCTCGGCGCAGGATCTTCACGCCTTCAGCGCCTCGACGACTCGGCGCATAGACGCCTCCACCCCATAGCGCTGCGCCAGCGCCGCGACGTGCATCGGCTCGGGTGGCGCCTTCGGGATCGTGCCGTCGCCGGTGACCTCGATGGCGCAGTCGAGCACCGGCCCGACCACCGTGCGCGCCGCGACCACGTAGTCCTTCGACGCGTTGAGCTTCGAGCGGATCGTCGCCGAAAGGTCCTTCGCCTCGAGGATCGCATCCAGCGAGCCGTACTTCGCGAGCAGCTGCGACGCGGTCTTCTCCCCGATGCCCCGGACGCCCGGGAGACCGTCGGACGGATCGCCGCGCAGGATCGCGTAATCGAGATACCGGTCGCCCGGGATCCCGTACTTCGCCTTGATCCAGGCCTGATCCACCGCGGCCAGCTCGGTGACGCCTTTGACCGTGAAGAGGACGCGGATCCGCGGATCGCGCACGAGCGTGTACAGGTCGCGGTCGCCGCTGACGATCTCGATCGGGCCGTCGATCTGCGTCGTCAGCGTCGCGATGACGTCCTCGGCCTCGCACTCGGTCGCGTTCGCGGTCGAGATCCCGAGCGCACGCAGCAGGTCCGCGATGATCAGGATCTGCGGACCGACCTCGTCGGCCGGCGCGTCTTCCGTGGCGACGCGGGCGCTCTTGTACTCCGGGAGGAGCGCGACACGGAACTGCGGACGCCAGTCCTCGCCGAACTCGAACGCGACGTACAACCGGCTCGGCTTGCGATCGCGGAGCAGCCGCTCGACGAAGTTCAGGAAGCCGACGATGGCGTTCACGAGCGTTCCGTCCGGCGCCCGCACCTCGGGCATCGCGTGGTACGCGCGGTACGCCAGGCTCGACGCGTCGATGAGCAGGGTCGCTATGCGGGCGCCGCCGCGAAGACGTGATCGAGCGCCGCGATGAACCGATCGTTCTCGGCGGGCGTGCCGACGGACACACGCAGGCAGCCGGCGCATCCGGGCCACATCGAGATGTCCCGGATGAGCACGCCCTCCTCGAGGAATCGCGCGTGCACCGCGGCCGGGGTGTCACCTTTGATCCGGAAGAGGACGAAGTTCGTCACGGACGGGTAGACCTCGACCGTGCGGATCTTCTGCAGCGCCGCGTAGATGCGGCCGCGCTCGCGGTGGCATAGCTCGACACGGCGCGGGATGGCCGCGTCGTCCTGCGCGATCTTCGCGGCGACGGCATGCGTGAGCGTGCTCACGTTGTACGGGAGCTGCACGGCACGGAAGAGCTCGGCGACCGCCGGGTGAGTCACCAGGACCCCGACGCGCAAGCCCGCCGCCGCACGCACCTTCGAGAACGTCTTGCTGATGACCATGTTCGGATGCGTCTCGAGCTCGGGCAGGAGCGTCGTCCCGGCGAAGTCGCTGTATGCCTCGTCGACGAGCACGAGCGAGTCCGGGTGCGCCTCGGCCACCGCGAGGATCGCGTCGAACGGGACCTCGTTGCCGGTCGGATTGTTCGGCGTCGTGAACACGATGATGTCCGCGTTGGCCTTCGCCGCCGCGGTGACCGCACGCTCACGCGTGATGTCGTACGGGAGACCGATCACCTCGTCGACGACCGTGCCGCCCGCGATCGTCGTCAGGCGCGCGTGCATCGAATACGTCGGCTGAAAGAGGAGCGTCTTGCGGCCGTGGCCACCGAACACGAGGAACGTGTTGAGCAGGACTTCGTTGCTCCCGTTGCCGAGGATCAGCTGATCGGGGTCGACGCGATAACGCTCGGCGAGCAGTCCGCGCAGATCGAGAGCGGAGCTCGGATACCTGTTGAGAAGGACGGCATCGAGCTCCTGCGGGGTCAGCCAATCGCCGGCGGGGTTCGGCTCGGCCCATTCGTTCGCGTTGAGCCGGACATCCGCTTTGACCTGACCGGTGCGGTACGCGGGGAACGCGGCGAGGTCGCTGCGCGGCTTCGGAAGTCGTGGGGCCATTCGCGTAGGGTACGGGAAGA
>JBDUCG010000168.1:0-4700 GCA_040003565.1 Chloroflexota bacterium
ATCGCGCAGCAGGCCAGGCCGTAGCCGAGCGGCCACGGGCTGCGCGAGCGGGCCCAGTTGACCAGGTTGGTCACGGTGGTGAAGACCATGTTGTCTTCATCCGCGAGGACGCCCTGCCGGGTGGGGAAATCCTCGCTGCCGAGCCCGGCCTGCGTGGTCACTGGGCGTCGCTGGATGACGTCCTGTTCGAAGTCGATCGGTACTCCCGCCCGCTCGGCGGGACGTTCTTCCTGCACGGGCATCGAGGTCAAGTCTAGAGAGTTCTACGCCGGTTGCACGGCGCGTTTCAGCAGCGCGACGAGCGCATCGTGCACGCCCGGCGCGCTCGCGACGATGTGCGGATGTCCCGAGCGTGCTTGTGGCAGCTCGGTCACGCGGCCGCCCGCCTCACGCACGATGAGCGCGCCGGCCATCCAGTCCCACGGCTTGTCCACCGATTCAAAATAGCCATCGAATCTCCCGGCGCCGACCCACGACAGATCGAGCGCGGCTGAGCCGAAGCGTCGCAGATCGCGGACCTCACCGAGCACGCCGGTCAGGATGCGCGCCTGCTCCTGCCGGTCCTCCCGGACGTACGCGAAGCCGGTCGCGACGAGCGCGCTCGCCAGGTCCGTCGCCTCGGTCGTGCGCAGCGCGCGCCGCGACGAGCCACCGTGCGAGACCCACGCACCGCTTCCCCGCTCGGCGCTGAAGAGCTCGTCGCGCACGGGGTCGAAGACGACGCCGGCGAGAGCGCCGTCGGCATCGGCGAGGCAGAGCACGACCGACCAGTGCGGCACGCCGTAGAGGTAGTTGATCGTGCCGTCGAGTGGATCGATGTACCACGTGCGGCCCGAACCGCCGCGCTCGAGCGAGCCCTCCTCCGCCACGATCGCGTCCTCGGGGAAGGCCCAGCGGATCGCGGACACGAGCACCGTCTCCGACTCGCGGTCGGCGTCGGAGACGAGATCGGTGTGGCTCGACTTCGCGTCGACGCCGGTCGCCTCGCCTTCGAAGCTCTCCATCAGCTGGCGACCGGCGGCGCGCGCGGCGTCGATCGCGACGATCATCGGCTCGGGCATCAGATCACGAGGATGAAAGGCGGCCCTCGACCTTGGGGCTCACCGGCGAATGCGCGGTCATGTACGCGGCCACGACGTCGACCTCGACGTCTCCGTAGATGACGTTGGTGCCCTTCGCGAATCCGGTGTGCCCGTCGCCGCCTAGCAGCAGGTAGTCGATCGTCGCGACGTGGTACGTGCGCGTCGCTGCGAGCGGAGTGCCGGCGACGGTGATGCTCTTCACGCAATTCGGCGTGCCGGCGTCGAAGCGGAACGACACGACCACGCCCGCCATGTGCAGTCTCCCGTTCACGCACGCCGCGCGGTCGATGATCGCGGCGAGGTCCGCGCCGGTGAGGTCGACGCTGACGACGGTATTAGAGAACGGCAGCGCCTCGTACAGCTGGCCAAAGGTGAGCTGGCCCGCAGGGAAGGACGCCCGGACGCCGGCCATGTTGTAGAACGCCACGTCGGTCTTCCAGCCCTGCTGCCGGCCGTATTCGACGAAGGCGTCGGTGATGAGATTCCCGAAGGCGGTCTCCTCGCGGAGGTTCGTGAGCGGCTCCGTCGTGCGGCCGACGATGCGCGACGTGTACTTCTCACCCTCGGCGCGGCGCTCGTCGACGAGCTTCGCGATCTCCGCGTCGGGCTTGACGCTGGCGTTGGCCGCGATCGCGGTCACGACGCCGCCGCGCACTGCGTCCTTCATCTTGTGCGTGGTCCGGTCGACGATGATCTCGAGGCGCCCGAGGTACTGCGTGTACGCGCCCGCGTCAACGATCGTCGTCCGGCCCTCGATGCGCGCGGTCTGGACCGGCAGGTGATCGTGGGCGGCGACGATCACGTCGATGCCCGGCACATCGCGCGCGAGCTGGACCGCTTCCGCGGTGCCGATATGGGCGGCCACGACGACGATGTCCGCCTGCTTCTGGACCTCCGCCATCAGCGGCCGGATCGACTCCGCCGCGGGCTGGAACTGCAGACCGGCCACGCTCGTCGCCTTCACGATCGTCGCCGAGCCGGGGTTGGTGACGCCGATGATCCCCACGCGCGCGATGCCGAGATCCTTGACCGCGAACGGCCTCAGGTACGCCGGCGTCTTGCCGGTCTTGGTCTCCGCGACATTCGCTGCGAGGAACGGGAACGTCGCGTCCTTCGCGCGCTGGGCGAGCACGTCCTGTCCCCAGTCGAAGTCGTGGTTTCCCAGCGCGAGCGCGTCGTAGTGCATCAGGTTCATCGCCTTGGTGACGGCCTCGCCCTTGTTCGCGTTCGAGATGAACGTCCCCTGCCAGGCGTCGCCAGCGTCGACAAGCACGGTCCGCTGCGGCGCACGCGAGCGGAACTCCGCGACCTGTCCGGCGAGCTGCGCCATGCCGCCCGCTCGGAAGGCGGAGCTCGCGCTCTGCACGATGTCGGCGTCGAGATGGCCGTGGATGTCGTCGGTGTGCAGGAGCTGGATCCGATCGTCGCCGAGGGCGGAACTCGCGCCCGGCGCCGGCGTGACCGCGGGCGAGCAGGCGCAAGCGGAACCAAGGACCAGGGCAAGAACGAAGCGCCGCACCAGCGCGATGCTAACGTCCAGCGATGCTGCGTCTCGTCGTGGCGGTGATGCTCGTATCGTGCGCCGCACCAGCGAGTGTCACCGCGTCACTGTCGCCCACGTCAAGCCCGGCGCGGTCGGTCGTGCCGACGACGCTCCCGACCGCGACGGCCCCCTCGTCGTCGACGATCGACCCGGCCGGACTCCCGAAGTGCGCCGCATCACAGCTTCAGGCGGTCGCGGCGGGCGTGCAGGCCACGGACTTCTTCGCGGGCGCGGTCTTCATCGCGAATCGCGGGACGGCGCCGTGCACTTTGAGCGGTAACCCGGGCGTCGTGCTGCTCGCGAAAGACGGATCACCGCTGGACGTGCGGCTCGCGAGCGTGAGCGCGGCCGCTCCGAAGCTCGTCGCCCTCGCGGTCAGCGAGTTCCGACAGGACCCGGCGGGCCTGATCGGGATCGGAGCCAGCGCGCCGCTGCGCTGGGAGAACTTCTGCGACAACACGCTGCCGACGGGCTTCCGCGTGACGCTGCCCGAGGCGGGTGGAGTCGTCGACGGCACGTTCGTCGACGTGACCGGCAAGGCCCTCTCAACGTTCGGTGTCGCGCGCTGCGATGACGCCTCAGGTCCGTCGACGTTCACCGTCTATCCGTTCCAGGAGCCGGTGCGCTAGGCGCGGCTAGGCCGACTTCGTCGAGGCTGTCTCGTGCGCGCGGTACTGAAGCTCGTACAGGCGGTGGTAGACGCCACGCTGCGCCAGAAGATCTCGGTGCGAGCCCATTTCCACCACGCGTCCCTTGTGCAGCACGATGATGCGGTCGACGTTCTGGATGGTCGAAAGGCGGTGGGCGATGATGATCGACGTCCGGCCCTGCATCAGCTTCTTGAGCGCGTCCTGGATGAGGTGTTCCGTCTCGGTGTCGACGGACGAGGTCGCCTCGTCGAGCACCAGCATGATCTCGGGGTTGAACGCGATGGCCCGCGCGAACGCGAGCAGCTGCTTCTGGCCGACCGAGAGCGTCGAGCCGCGCTCGGTCACGACCGTCGCGTAGCCCTCGGGCAGGCGGTCGATGAACTTGTCGGCATTGACGAACCGCGCCGCCGAGCGCACCTGCTCGTCGTTGATCTTCGACTCGTTCAGGCGGATGTTCGAGGCGATCGTGCCGGCGAAGATGAACGGGTCCTGGAGGACCACACCGACGTGACGGCGCACGTCCGACTGCCGCATGTCGCGCAGGTCGACGCCGTCCAGCAGGATGCGCCCCTTCTGCACGTCATAGAACCGCGAGATCAGGCTGATGATCGAGGTCTTCCCCGCCCCGGTCGCGCCGACGATCGCAACGCTCTCGCCGGCGCTGATGGTGAGATCCACATCGCGCAGCACCCACTCGCCCTCGTTGTATGCGAACGACACGCTGTCGAAACGGATCTCGCCGCGCACGTGCGGTAGGTCCACGGGGTTCGGCGGGTCGATGATCGTCGCCTTTGTGTCGAGCAGCGTGAAGACGCGCTCCGACGAGGCCATCGCCGCCTGCATGATGTTGTACTTCTCGGACAGGTCGAGGATCGGCTGGAAGAACTGGTTGAGCAGCTGCCAGAAGGCGACGAGCGTGCCGAGGCTCAGCTCGTTCTGCTGGATCCAGTACGCGCCGACGATGAACAGGGCCGCCGCCGTTGCAGCGCGTGTGAAGTTCACGGTCGGCTGGAACACGCTCATCGCTCGGACCTGTCCCTGGTTCGCGGCGAGCAGATCGCGGTTCAGCACGTCGAACTGGTCGAACGTCTTCCGCTCGCGCGTGAACAGCTGCACGATGGCCATGCCCGACAGCGTCTCGTTGAGGTACACGTTCACGCGCGCCAGCCGGATCCGGATCGAGCGGAACGACTCGCGCATCATGCCGCGGAAGTACGCGGTGATCGCGGTGAGGATCGGCAGCGACACGAAGGTGATGAGCGCGAGGCGCCAGTCGAGCAGCAGCATCGCGATCGAAATGAGCACGAGCATCGCGACGTCGCCGAAGATCGACACGACGCCGCGCGTGACCATGTCTGTGAGGGCGTCGATGTCGTTGGTGATGCGCGTCATGAGGCGCCCGACGGGATTGCGGTCGAAGAACCC
>JBDUCG010000169.1:0-4677 GCA_040003565.1 Chloroflexota bacterium
CGCGGCTTGACAGGTGAACATCTGTTCGGTATGGTCCAAGCGTGACCAAGCAGGACCAGCAGCGGGCGGAGCGGATATTGGCGTTCATCAGGGAGCGCATCGCCGAGCGGGGGTACCCGCCAACGGTGCGGGAGATCGCCGAGGCCGTCGGGCTCGCCTCGACGTCGGCGGTCCACCACCACCTGACCAAGCTCGAGAAGGAAGGCCGTCTCACCAAGGACGCCACGCGCTCGCGCGCGCTCGCCATTCCGGGCGCGTTCGGCGGCCGGGTCGTATCGGCGCCGATCATCGGCGAGATCGCCGCCGGCGAGCCGATCTACGCGATGGAGGACAAGACCGAGACGCTCTCCGTCCCGGGCGAGCTCGCCGGTCGCGGTCGCGAAACGTTCGTCCTGCGCGTCCGCGGAAAATCGATGATCGAAGACCACATCGACGACGGCGACTACGTCGTCGTGCAGCAGCAGAACACCGCCCGGGACGGCGACATCATCGTCGCGCTGCTCGAAGACAACCGCGCGACGCTGAAGCGCTTCTTCAAGGAGAAGGATCGCGTGCGACTGCAGCCCGCGAACGGAACGATGCAGCCGATCTACACGCGCGACATCCAGATCCAAGGGAAGGTCATCGGGGTCATTCGCCGGCTGGCCTAACCTCTGGCGATGCCCGCGAAGACCGATCTTCCCGTCCTCAAGCTGCGCGATCTGAACCGCGCGCTGCTCGCGCGGCAGCTGCTGCTGAAGCGCAGCAAGGTCGACGTCGTCAACGCGATCGAGGACCTCGCGTGCCTGCAGGGGCAATGGGCCCCGTCGCCGTACGTCGCGCTCTGGTCGCGCCTCGCGGGGTTCACGCGCGACGACCTCACCAGCGCCATCGACAAGGGCCGCGTGATCAAGGCGACGCTGATGCGCGCGACGCTCCATCTGGTGAGCGCGGCGGAATACGCCGCGTACGCGCTCGCGACGCTCGACGGCCGGTTCGCGGCGTGGCGTCCGCCCGGTGGGCCGGACCTCGCGGCGCTCAAGGACATCCACGACAAGGTGTTCGCGTACGCGAAGACACCGCGGACGCGCGAGGAGATCCGCGAGTTCATCGCGCGCGACGCGCCGAAGGAAGAGCGACTGCGCAACTGGTATCTCTTCGCCGCGGTCACCGCGAGCGGGATCATCTGGGAGAAGAGCGGAGCGCACTGGGAGCACCGGCAGCTCGCGCGTTTCGTAGCGCCGCCGGTGAAGCTGCGCAAGGCGCCGAAGCCCGACGCCGCGTTCGATCTCGTCGCGCGCCGGTACCTCAGCGCGTTCGGGCCCTCCACCGTCGGCGATCTCGCGCACTGGGCCGGCTGCCGGATCCCGCCGCTCCGTGGAGCGCTTGGTCGCATCGCGGATGTTCGCCGCTTCCGTGACGAGCGCGGCCGCGAATTGTTCGATCTGGCGAAAGCGCCGCGACCGTCGGCTGACACGGTCGCGCCGGCGCGCTTCCTCGCGCGCTTCGACGCGGCGATCCTCGGCCACGATGCGGCGGAGCGCACGCGCATTCTTCCGGCCGAATACAAGAAGCAGGTCATCTTCTCGGCCGAGGTCTGGACGACGTTCCTCGTCGACGGTTTCGTTGCCGGCCGGTGGAAGATCGCGGGCACGCCGAAGCAGGCCATGCTCGAATTGCTTCCCTTCAAGCGTCTCGCGAAGAGTGACAAGGCCGCCCTGGTCGACGAGGGCGAGCGCCTCGTGCGCTTCTACTACCCGGAGTCGAAGACGCATGGAGTGAAGGCGTGAGTCCACGAGCGAAAGTGGACGCGCCGGTCCTGACGCTGCGTGAGCTCAATCGCGCCGCGCTCGCGCGACAGATGCTGCTCGAGCGCGTGTCGCTGCCGGTCGTCACCGCCATCGAACGGCTCGCGGCCCTGCAGGCGCAGTGGGCACCCTCGCCATACATCGCGCTCTGGTCCCGCCTCCGGAGCTTCAAGCGCGAGAGCCTGTGGAGCGCGATCGAGAAGAAGCACACCGTCATCCGCGCGCGGCTCATGCGCGGCACGCTGCACCTCGTGAGCGCGCGCGACTTCTACGCGTACGCGGTGGCGACACAGGATCTCCAGCGGGGCGCGTGGAACCGTCTGCAGGTCGGACAGGGCGTCGATCCAAAGGCGGTGGCGAAGCTTGCCATCGCGTTCGCGCGCGAGCCGCGCGCGAAAGAGGACGTCGTCGCGCACCTGACCGAACGCCTCGGGTCGTTCGGGGGTCCGTACAAGTGGCTCATCTGGCGCTTCGTGAGCGCGCACGCGGATCTCGTCTCGGCTCCTCCGGGTGGCCACTGGGCATATGGCGGCACGGACGCGCCATACGTGGCGGCGCGTCACTGGATCGAGAGCGGAACACGGCCGGCCGAGGAGGAAGCGCTCGAGCGCCTCATCAACAGGTATCTCGGCGCGTTCGGGCCAGCCAGCCTCGCCGACATCGCGCAGTTCGCCGGGCAAGTGCCGCCTCGCATCCGCCCGGTGCTCGAGCGGCTCGCGCCTTCGCTCAGGCGTTTCTCCGACGAGCAGGGCCGCGCCCTGTTCGACCTGCCGCGCGCGCCGAGACCGGCGGCGGAGACGAAGACGCCGGTGCGCTTTCTCCCGCGCTACGACGAGCTCCTCATCGGCTACGAGCATCGCGACCGTGTGATCGGAGCGAAACATCGCGCCGCCGTGTACACGAAGAACGCGCTCATCGAGGCCGTCTTCCTCGTCGATGGATTCGCCGGCGGCACGTGGGGGCTGGTGAGGACGAAGACCGACGCCGTGATCAGCATCCGACCGTTCGGCGCCCTCGCGCGCGCGGACCGCGCAGCGGCGATGGCTGAAGGCGAGGCGCTCGCCCGCTTCATGGCGCCAGACGCGAAGACGCACGGGGCACGCGTCGGATGACCGAGACCGCTGTCGAGCGCCGCGCGATCCTCCACTGCGACCTCGACGCCTTCTACGCGTCGGTCGAGCAGCGCGACCATCCCGAGTACCGCGGCAAGCCGGTGATCGTCGGCGGCGGTAAGAACGACCGCGGAGTCGTCGCCGCGGCCTCGTACGAGGCGCGCGCGTTCGGCGTCCACTCCGCGATGCCGCTGCAGACCGCGGCGCGCCTGTGTCCCGACGGCATCTTCGTTCCCGGCGACGGCCAGAAGTACGAGGACGCGTCCGACGCCGTCATGGCGCTCTTCGCCGAGCGCACGCCGCTGGTCGAGCCGATCTCGCTCGATGAGGCCTTCCTCGACGTCACGGCGACCGAGCATCTGTTCGGTGGCGCGCTGAACATCGCGCGCGAGCTCAAGCGCGACGTTCGCGAGCAGCTGGGCCTCGTGCTTTCGGTCGGTGTCGCGACGAACAAGCTCTGCGCGAAGATCGGCTCCGACCTTCGCAAACCCGACGGGCTCGTCATCGTCCCGGCCGGCGGCGAGGAAGCGTTCCTCGCGCCGCTGGAGCTGAGCCGGCTCTGGGGCGTCGGCCCGAAGACGCGCGAGGTCCTCGAGGGCTGGGGCCTGCGGACCGTCGCCGAGCTCGCGGCCATGGACCTCAGCGTGCTCGAGACCCGTCTTGGCGAGCACGGGCGGCACATCTGGGAGCGCGCGCACGGCATCGACGACGGCGTGGTCGTCGGCGATGGCAGGACCCCCAAATCTGTCGGTCACTCGCACACGTTCGATCGCAACACGCTGGACGGGGCGACCATCGAATCCATGCTGCTGGCCCTCTCGGAAGGCGTGGGCCGCCGTCTTCGCGGACAGGAGCTGCGCGGGCGCACGATCACGCTGCAGCTGCGCGTCGCGCCGTTCGAGACGCGGACACGGCAGCGCACCCTCGCCGAGCCGACGGACGACGATCTGAAGATCTTCGGGACCGCGCGTCAATTGCTACGCGACGCTCTCACGCAAGACCGGCAGACCGGTCGGACCAGTCCGGTGCGTCTGGTGGGCGTGACGGTCTCGGGGATCGAGATCGGACGGCAGCTCGGTCTCTTCGATCACGTGCGCACCACCAGGCTCAACGCCGCGCTCGACGCTGTGCGTGAGAGGTTCGGCGATGCCGCGCTCGACCGCGCGAGCGCGCGCTCGCGGGAGCGGCGTCGCTTCTCGGATCGCAGGACGAAGAAAGCGACATGAAGATGTCGACAGCGTGTGGATAACGTGCTCCGAATCTGTGGATGAACCTGTGGACAAGAAGGTGGACGAAAACCCTTGTTGCTTCGTTAGAGGCTGCGGATGATGCGCAGGTCGCATCGAGGGGGGACGGAGTGCCAGAGGACAAGATCGCCCAGGTTGCGATCGATTTCATCGCCTTCTGCTTCGAGCGAAAAGGCGCGGACTGGCCGGTCTTGTATGACGAGATGTGTTTCGTCGCCGGCAAGCGGCTCTACCGGGGGCTTGGATACGAGGAATTACAGGAGGCGGGCCTCGATTTCACGCTGGCGGGGCTCGCAAGGACAAGCCGATTGACGAATGAGGTCACGAAGCGGCTGCGGCGGGGGGCTTTGGCGGCGACCTAGCGACTGACGTAGGCCACACCGGCAGAGGCGGCGAGTGAAAGGAAGCGCACTCGCCGCCTCTTTTATGTCCTGTCAGAATGGTGAGGCGCGAGGGGAGCAAAACGCTTTCGCAGCGCATGGTCCCGTGGTGCAGCGGCCTAGCATACGTCCCTGTCAAGGACGAGATCGC
>JBDUCG010000170.1:0-4669 GCA_040003565.1 Chloroflexota bacterium
CTAGCGCGTATTCCCGTTGGCGTCGACGACCGGCGCGAGCGACTCCGCGATTCCGAGCACATCGCTCGCCGTGATGCCGAGTTTCGCCTGGATCGTGTAGCGGATGCCGTTCTCGTTCCAGACGACCCGCACGGACTTGTCGGGCGCCGTGATCAGCCGACCCGTCTGCCCGCGGACGGTCACGTTCTCTGACGACTCACCGGGGCCGAGCTGCGGTGGCAGAACGTCCGAGCCCTCACCGATGAACAGCAGGCTCCACGGCCGAGGGAGGGACGGAAAGTCATCTTTCCCGTAGTAGCCGACGACGTAGCGGTGGAGTCCGTTGCTCGAGGTCGTTACGTCGTAGCTGGTATCCGACGTGTGGACCCAGACAAAGGTCTGCACCGGACGAAGGACGGTCGCACCCTGCGAGACCGACCACACCTTTCCCCACGTCTGCGCTTCAGTGCCGCCGGGGGCGAGTCGGATCAGACCGGTCGGCGTCGGTCTCGCGGATGACGTCGCGGGAATGATGCGTCCATCCGCGACCAGCCAAAGCGCCACGGCGATGGCCGCCACGACCGCGAAGGTCAGCGCAAGCGTCGAGATCGACGTTGGCGCGCGACGGTCGGTCGGCAGCCAACGTTCGCGGGGCGGCAGCGCGATCCGAGCGGACGCGTCATCGAATGCCGTCACCGTCCAGCGCTCCATCTGGTCGTCCATCACCGTTCCTCCAATCGCGCGCGCAGAGCGCGCGCGGCCTGCGTCGTCGTGGCCGCAACGGTCCCGCGCTTGATCCCGAGTGCGTCGGCGGTCTCCACTTGTGAGAGCCCGACGATGTAGCGGGCCACGAGGATCTCGCGCTGGCGACTCGGCAGCTTCGCGAGCGCGTCGAAAAGATCGATGCGAGCCTCGGGCGAAGCCATGGTCGTGCGACCGATCGATCGCAGCGGGCTGAAGAGCCGCTCGCGGAAACGGCGGCGGCGCCAGCGCCGCAGAGCAACGACGAAGAGCCAGCCCGCCGCATTCGTGACATGCGCGCCCTCGAGGCCACGGACGAACGCGTCGTGCAGCGCGTCCTCGGCCTCGTCGGGTCTCGCGCCGAGCGCGACGAGTCCGCGATAGACCTCGGGATAGACCTGCAGATAGGCCTCGTCCCAGGCGGTGTCGCTCACTCGGGACTCGTAGACGGTCGTCGTCTGCACACCTCTAAAGAGTCACGACATAGGGTCGGCGCTTAGTCCGCCCGCTTAGACGAAGCGCTCCGCGCGCCATTCGATGCCGAGCTCGCTGGGTGGACCCATGTAGCCGAGCATCGCGGACGCGGCCACGACCGCCGGCGATGCGAGGTAGCCGAGACCGCCCACGCCCATGCGGTTCGCCCAGTTGCGGTTGAAGGACGTGATCGCGGTCTGCCCCTTCGCGAGCGCGTCGGGGCCCTGCCCGAAGCAGGGTCCGCACCACGATTCGCGTATCTCTCCGCCGACCGAGCGGAAGACGTCGGCGATCGACTCGCCGCCGAGCCGCTCGTCGGTCCGTTCGATGTCCCTCTTCACGCCGCCCGAGCCGGGGAAGATGACGAACTCGTTGGCGGCGCGCTTCGCGCCTTTGTCACGCGCCGCGCGCAGGACCAGGGCGGCCTCGAGCAGATCGCCGTACCCGCCGTTCGTGCACGAGCCGATGAATGCCTTGTCGAAAACGATGCGCTCGCGCGCGACCTCGTCCGCGGGGAACGCGTTGCCCGGGCTGAACGGCTTCGCGATCAGCGGCACGACCTCGGAAAGATCGAGCGTCTCGTCGATCTCGTACAGCGCGTCCGCGCCGGGAGCGAAACGCGGG
Organism: Chloroflexota bacterium; assembly: GCA_040003565.1. GTDB lineage: Bacteria > Chloroflexota > Limnocylindria > P2-11E > P2-11E > CF-39. Next base: position 1,819 of record JBDUCG010000170.1, read on the forward strand.
TAGGGGAGATCGGTGAAGCCTCGCTGGCGGTACCACGCGTAGGTGAGGTCGTCGGGCGCGAAGATCCCGTTCGTCGCCTCGCCCTCGGCCATCATGTTCGCGATCGTGTTGCGGTAGCTCATCGGCAGCTGCTTGTCGGCGTCGACGAACTCGACGCTCATGCCCTCCGCCTGCTTTGCGCCCCAGCGCGCGAGCAGCGCGAGGACGACGTCCTTGCCGCTGACCCACGGCTGCAGTCGTCCTTTGAACACGACGCGCCGCTGCCCCGCCACGGTGAAGTACACGTAGCCGGTCGCCCAGCCGAAGCCGAGCGTCGTCGAGCCGACGCCGTACCCGAGCGCGCCGTACGCGCCGTACGCGCGGCTGTGCGAATCGGCGCCGGGAACGAGCGCGCCCGGAACGACCAGACCCTGCTCGGGGAAATAGAAGTGGAAGATGCCGTCGCCGGGCGTCGCGTAGTGGGGGCGCGTGATGCCGTGCAGCTCCGCGAACTGCTTGCCGATGGCGGTCTGCTTGTCGTCCGCCTCGCGGTGGTTGAACACGAAATGGTCGTTCGCGACCGCGATCTGTCGCGGCCGGATCGCGTCCCCGCCGGTGATCTGGTCAAAGGTATGGATCGAGAACGGCGCGGTGCCGTCGGACGCGGGCAGCAGGTCGGCGTAGACGCGGAGCGTCGCACCAGCGCGGATCGCGGCGTCCTTGTCGACGCGGTGCGCCCAGAGGATCTGCTCGGTCGATGTCAGCCCGCGCGCCGTCGCGGCCTCCGGCCACCTGATGTCCGGCATGCGCAGCACCGACTCGCGGAACTCGCGGCGGCCGATCTTGATGATCCCGCCGGAGCGGCGGATGTCGTCCTCGGCCGGCGACAGCGGCGCCGGCTCGTAGCTCTTGCCTTGCGTTTCGTTCGTGAGCGTTCGCGTATCGGGATCGAACGCGAACGTGTCGCCCTCCTGCGCGTCCTCGACCGCGGCGCGGCTCTGCACCACGTGCAGCCCGAGGTTCAGGGCGTTGCGCCGGAAGATGTCGCCCATCCCCGCGCCGCAGACGATGACGAGCTCGCGGCCCGCCTCCTCGCCGACTCCCTTGAGCCCGGCCGGGCTCATCTCGCGCGACGATCCGATCGCGAAGCGGTCGCCCGCGACGACGAAGTTCTCCCCGCGATGCACGCGCTCGCGGAAGTCCGGCATCAGGAAACGGAACGAGCCGGCCCGCCAGCGGTGATCGAGGGTCTCGAGGCTCTCCGACACGCAGTCGGTCGCCGGCGTGATCTGGTCGGTGTCGATCGCGTTGAGCTTCTTTCCCGGAATCTTCGGGTCCCAGAAGATGAGCGCCTTCCCGCGGACCCGGCGGTCGCCGTTGTCGCGCGCAGCATCGCTGCGCTCGGGTGCCGCGATGCGTTTCGCGTCGACACCAGGTAGTAGCTCGGCTGGCCGGATGGTCTGGGTCATCGCTTCGATTGTGGCACTCTGCCGTGCGTGTGCTGCGTGCTCGCGCTTCTCGCATTCCTGTCGCCGCGGATCGTCCTGTTCATCCTGTGGCTCTTCACGAGCTACCTCAGTCGCGCGTTCGACACGTTCCTCTGGCCAACGCTCGGCTTCTTCTTCCTCCCCGCGACGACCCTCGCATACGCGATCGCGCGGAATGAGCTCGGCGGGCTGAGCGGCCTCGGTCTGATCGTCGTGCTCGTCGGCGTTGCGGTGGATATCGGTCTGCTCGGCGGTGGCGCCCGCCAGCGACGAAACGCGGGCTGACGCTAGCGGGCCAACCGCTCCAGCTCGGCGTCGGTGAGCAGTCGATCCGAGGCCTTCGCCGCGTCGAACACACGCGTGATCCGCTCGGGAGTCGGCTCGTGCCCGTGTGACTCGAGCCAGTAGACGACATTCGATTCGCCGCTCATCGGACCGACCTCGATGCGCTGCTCGCGACCGAGCACGGACGCGGGCACGCCGCTGTACACGCGGTCGGCCAGATCGCGGTCGCCTTTGCGCAGCGCCTTGATCACCGCCGCAGCGTGCACGCCGGTGCCGGTGCGGAACGCGTCCGAGCCCAGCGCCGGATAGTTCGAAGGGATCGGGACCCCGCAGTGCTCCGCGACGAGCGCCGCGTATTCGCCGAGAGGCGTGAGATCGCGGTCGATGAGTCCCCAGAGCTGCATGTTGACCATGAGCTGGTCCATCGACGTGTTGCCGACGCGTTCGCCGATGCCCAGCGCGCAGCCGTGCACGCGGTCGGCGACCGCGGTCGCGGTGAGCGCGTTGATCGTCCCGAGGCCGCGGTCGTTGTGACCGTGATAGTCGAGCCTCACGGCGCGACCCTTGATGACGTCGTCTCGGAGGAACGTCAGGAGGTTGCGCACGCCCTCCGGCGTCGCGTGCCCGACCGTGTCCGAGGCGCAGATGCGTCCCGCACCGCAGCCGATCGCGACCTCGTACAGCTTCGCGAGTGTCTCCGGATCGGCGCGCGTCGTGTCCTCGGTCACGAACATGACCGGCAGTCCGTTCTTCACGAGCGTCGTGACCGACTCCTCGACGTTCTTCAGCATCGTGTCCAGCGACCAGTCCTCCGCGAGGCGGCGGATCGGGGACGAGCCGATGAACGCGCAGCTCTCGATCTTCACGCCCGACTCGACCGCGGTCTCGATCGCGGCCTGCACGTCGAGCGGGTGCGTTCGGAGGGCCTGGTTCGGACGCAGGTGCTTCAGCTTCGTCGTTTCCTTCGCGAGCTCGACGATCTCCGCTCGCGCGCGCGGCGAGGCGCCCGGCAGACCGATGTCGGCGCTGTCGATCCCGAGCTGATCCATGAGCTGCAGGAGCCGCTTCTTCACCGCGAGCGGCGGGTTGCGCACCGACGG
>JBDUCG010000171.1:0-4659 GCA_040003565.1 Chloroflexota bacterium
CCTCGAACAGGATCCGGCCCGGGCGGATCACCGCGACCCAGTGGTCGGGCGCGCCCTTTCCGGAGCCCATCCGCACTTCGGCGGGCTTCTTCGTGACCGGCTTGTCAGGGAAGACGCGGATCCAGACCTTGCCGCCGCGCTTGAAGTGGTGAACGATCGCGCGCCGCGCGGCCTCGAGCTGGCGCGCCGTCATCCAGCACGGCTCCTGCGCCTGCAGACCGAAGTCGCCGAACGCCAGGGTCGCGCCGGCCTGCGCGTGCCCCTTCATGCGGCCGCGCTGGAACTTGCGGTGCTTCAGGCGCTTCGGCTGCAACATCGTTAGACCCCCACCGCCGGTGGTGCGCTCGGCGCGACGGGAGCGACCGGAGCAACGGGCGGCGGTGGCGGCGGGGCGACCGGACGCGGCACGCTGCCGCCGGGCGTGTTCTGCGCGACCTGCCGCGGCGCCGGCTCGATGTCGCCCTTGTAGACCCAGGCCTTCACGCCGATGGTGCCGTATGTCGTCTTCGCGATCGCGCGCCCGAACTCGATGTCCGCGCGGAGCGTGTGCAGCGGCACGCGACCTTCGCGCTCCCACTCCCGCCGGCTCATCTCGGCGCCGCCGAGGCGGCCGGCGACGGCGACGCGCACGCCCTTCGCGCCCGACTTCATCGAGCGGAGAACGGTCTGCTTCAGGACCTTGCGGAAGGAAACGCGGCGCTCGAGCTGCTGCGCGACGTTCTCAGCGATCAGCATGGCGTCGAGCTCCGGGTAGCGGATCTCGAAGATGTTGACCTTCACGGCCTTGCCCGTTGTCTTCCCAAGGACCTGACGCAGCTCCTCGACCTTCGCGCCGCCCTTGCCGATGACAACGCCGGGCTTCGCGGTGTGGATCGTGACCGTCACCTGGTTCGTGGAGCGCTCGATCTCGATGCGCGAGATCGCCGCATCGCGCAGGCGCGCGCGGATCGCGGCGCGGATCGTCACGTCCTCTTTGATAAGGATCGGATAGTTCTTCGATCCCGCGTACCACTTCGCGTTCCAGGTCTTCACGAACCCCAGTCGGAATCCCAGCGGATGGACCTTTTGACCCACTTAAGCCTTCCTCTCGTCGACGATCACGGTGATGTGGCAGGTGCGGCGCAGCTTCGTGTCGCGCCGTCCGCGGCCGCGCATCCAGATGCGCTTCATGCGCGGGCCCTCGTCGGCGATGGCCCGCTTCACGTACAGGTTCTCGAGCGTCATGCTGAAGTTGTTCTCCGCGTTCGCGACCGCCGAGCGCACGACCCGGCCGATCGGCAGCGCGGCGCTCTTGGGCAGGTTCTCGAGCATCGAGATCGCCTCTTCGGCGGACTTGCCGGTGATGAGGTCGGTCACGAGCCTCGCCTTCCGCGGCGAGAAGCGCTGGAACTTGGCGGACGCGCGCACTTCCATCGTCATGCCCCCGGTTTCACCGTGGCCGCGGTCTCCGCAGCCGCGCCGCGACCGTGCGCGCGGAACGTGCGCGTCGGAGCGAACTCGCCCAGGCGGTGGCCGACCATGTTCTCGGTGATGAAGACCGGCACGTGACGCCGTCCGTCGTGGACCGCGATCGTGTGACCGACCATCGTCGGGAGCACGAGCGACGCCCGCGACCAGGTCTTGATGACCTTCTTCTCGTTGCGCGCGTTGAGCTGCTCGATCTTCTTCTTGAGCGAGTCGTGTACGAAGGGGCCCTTCTTGATGGAGCGGGTCACTTGCTCTTCCTCTTCTTCGGACGCTCGGTCACGAAGCGATCCGTCTTCGGGTTGCGGCGCGTCTTGAGGCCCATGGCCGGCTTGCCCCACGGCGTCTGCGCCATCCCACCGACCGGGGACTTCGCCTCGCCACCACCGTGCGGGTGGTCGCGTGGCGACATCACGACGCCACGGACGGCCGGGCGCCAGCCCATACGGCGCTTGTGCCCGGCGCCACCGACCTTCTGGTTCTCGTGCTCGACGTTGCCGAGCTGACCGACCGTCGCGCGACAGCGCACCTGCACGACGCGGATGCCACCCGACGGAAGACGGATCTGCGCGAACTCGCCTTCCTTCGCGACGAGCTGGGCCATGCCGCCGGCCGCGCGCACCAGCTGCGCGCCGCGACCGGGCTGGAGCTCGACGCCGTGGATCGTCGTGCCGGTCGGGATGTTCTCGAGCGGCAGGCAGTTGCCCACGCGCGCCTCGGCCTCGGGACCGGACAGCACGGTGTCGCCCACCTTGAGCTCGTTCGGCGCGAGGATGTAGCGCTTCTCGCCGTCGCGGTATACGAGCAGCGCGAGACGCGCAGAGCGGTTCGGGTCGTACTCGATCGCGAGCACGCGCGCCGGGATCCCGTCCTTGGTCCGCTTGAAATCCACGATCCGGTAGCGCCGCTTCTCGCCGCCACCGCGGTGGCGCGTCGTCACGCGGCCCTGCGCGTTGCGCCCGGCGTGGCGCAGCTTTCGCTCGGTCAGGCTCTTCTCGGGCTTGCTCTTCGTGATCTCGGCGTACGACGCGGACTGCCGGAAGCGGCGGACCGGCGTGAACGCCTTGTATTGCTTCAGTGGCATTCGGCTAGACCCCTTCCACGAAGTAGCGCTCGATCTTCTGACCTTCGGCGATCGTCACGATGGCCTTCTTCCAGTCAGGACGACGCCCGATGCGGCGGCCCAGGCGCCGCTCCTTGCCGCGCACGGTCATCGTGTTCACGTCGACGACGTCGACCTTGAACGCCTCGGCGACCGCGGCCGCGATCTCCTGCTTCGTCGCGTCCCGCACCACCTCGAACGTGTAGCGGCCGGCACCGGTCTCGGTCATCGAGCGTTCGGTGATCACCGGTCGTAGCAGTACCAGCGTGCCTCTCATGCCCGGGCCTCCGTCCGCTCGCCGGCACGCACCGCGAGCGCTTCGAGCGCGGGTCGGGTGACGAGAAGCGTGTCCGATTCCATCACGTCGGAAAGACGAAGTGACCCGGGTGTGCGCATCTCGACGTCGGGGAGGTTCGCCATCGCGCGGCCGATGCGCTCGTCCAGCTCCGGCGAGATGACCATCGTGCGGCCGGTGTCGCCGATCTTGCCCAGCCAGGCGACGACCTCGCGCGTGCGCGGACGCTCGCCGTCGAACCTCAGCTCCTCGAGCACGAAGATGCGGCCGGCCGCGGCGCGCTCGCTCACCGCCTCACCGAACGCCGCGCGGCGCATCTTCTCGGGCATGCGCTGCGCGTACCTGCGTCCGTTCGGGCCGAACACGACGCCACCGTGGCGCCACAGCGGGGATCGCGTGCTGCCCTGGCGCGCTCGGCCGGTGCCCTTCTGGGCCCATGGCTTCTTGCCGCCGCCGGACACGCGCGCGCGGTTCTTCGTCGACGCCGTCGCCTGACGCGCGTTCGCGCGGCCGGCGATGAACGCTTGGAACAGCGTGGCCGCGCGCGAGGCGCCCTTCAGGAACGCCGCCGGCAGCGCGACCGATCCGGACGACGAGCCGTCGGCCGCGATGAGCGGGGCCTGCCCCGCCGGCGCGGTCGGGAGCGCGCGCGCGGCGACCTTCTCGCGCTTGGGCTGCTGCTCGCGCGCGGCTTCGCGCGGGCGCGCAGGCTCCGGGCGGCGCGCGACGCGCGTGACCGGTCGCGCAACGACGCGCTTGGTCGGCGCGGTCGCCTTCGCGGCCGTCGTCTTCTTCGCTGGCACGGCTTTCGCCGCCGTGGCTTTCGCCGCAGGGGCCTTCGCGGCAGCCGGCGGTAGTGCGCCCGACTTTGCAGCGCGAGCGCCCTGCTGAGGTTTCTTCTTTACGTCTTCGGTCTTCGCCATCAGGCCTTCTTCACCATCACGATGGAGTTGCGCGGACCGGGCACGGCGCCCGAAATGATGAGCAGCGACCTTGCACCATCGGCGCGCAGCACCACGAGGTTCTTGGTCGTCACGCGGTCGACGCCCTGGTGCGATGCCATGCGCAGTCCCTTGAGCACGCGGCCCGGCGTCGTTCCGGCGCCGACCGAGCCCTGACGGCGGAGGTGGTCCGAGCCATGCGACTTGGGGCCGCGCGTGAAGTGGTGCAGGTGCACCGGACCCTGGAAGCCTTTGCCCTTGGAGATTCCGGTCACGTGCACCTTGTCGCCGACGGCGAAGCTCTCCACGCCGATGCGCTGCCCGGCGGCGAAGCCGGTGACGTCGTCGACGCGGACCTCGCGCAGGTGCTTGAGCGGCGGCAGGTCCTTCAGGTGCCCGCGCTCGCCTTTCGACATCTTCTTCTCGGCGACCACGCCGAAGCCGATCTGCAGCGCGGTGTAGCCGTCGCGCTCCTTGGTGGCGACGCGGGTGATCAGGTTCGACTCGGTCGCGATGACCGTCGCGCCCACCACCGACCCGTCGGGCCGGAAGTGCTGGAGCATGCCGACTTTGCGACCGATGATGACGGCCTTCGTCATCGCCGGCGCCGCGGCGGTCTCGCTCGTTTCGGTCGTTGCGGTCTCGTCGGTCACTTTCTCTGGACCTCTACAGCTTGATCTCGATGTCGACGCCGGCCGGAAGGTTCAGCTTCATGAGGGCGTCGACCGTTTTCTGCGATGGATCGTTGATGTCGATGAGGCGCTTGTGCGTCCGGATCTCGAACTGGTCACGCGAGTCCTTGTAGATGAACGGGCTGCGGATCACGGTGAACTTCTCGATGCGCGTGGGCAGCGGAA
>JBDUCG010000172.1:0-4653 GCA_040003565.1 Chloroflexota bacterium
GCCGCCCGCTCGCGACTAGAACGGACCCGCGAGCTCCGGCGGCGCGAAGAGATAAGTTGGCTGCTGCCACCACTGTTCGACCGCCTCGCCGCGCGCCTGATGGAGGAGCGCGGCGATCGTGTCGGGTGGCTGTCCGCCGGCCGCGGCTACGACGAGGATCTTTCCCTCGTTCAGCGCGCTCGCATACCGCTTGCGCACATCGCGTGGGATGATGCCGCCCGGTAGCAGCTTCCGAAGGCGATAGCGAAGCCCGCCCCAGCCCTTTCCGGGCAGCCACGCGCGACCGCCGGCGACGAGCTCCGCGCGCTGCGAATTCCTCGCGAGAACGCAGATGTCCTGCTCGCGCACCCCGGAGTCGCGTAGCAGCGTCACGGCCTGCACCGCGGCGTCGTCATCGCTGAACGCGGCCGCGGCGACCATGCCACCGGAGACCGCCTCGAGATACGACGTCGTCGCCATCCGCGGAATCGTAGGTGAAAGGTGCTCAGGCTCGCCACGCGAGGATCGGAATGCGCATCTCGTCGGGGCTCATGCCGCCGTGCGATCCGAAGTGCCGCAGCGTCTGTCCCTCCACCTTCACGATGGACGCCGAGAGATCGCGGTCGAAGAGTCCTACGACCTCCCCGATGCGGCGACGCGCGACCGTAGGATCGCCCTGTCCGAAGAGACCAGCCTCGATGAGCTCGTCGCGATCGAGGAGCGTGACGAGGCCTGGCCACCTATGTTCGATGTGCGCGCGCACGGCGTCGGGTCGATCGGTGTGCAGGAACACCAGGCGCGGCTCACCCGCGGGCGGATTGCGCAGCAGCGCGCGCAGCTCCAGGTCACCCACGATGTCGAGCATCTTGTCGGGATCCGTGGCCGCATGCCCGTGGTCGGCGGTGAGCAGGATGAGCGTGTCGCCGGCCTGGCGATCGCCGACCGCGCGGCGCAGGTCGAGGTCGAACAGCGCCGCCTCCATCGCGGCCTCCTCGCTGCGCGGTCCGTACAGGTGCGAGACCGTGTCGATGCCGGACCAGTACGCATAGATATAGGAGGGGCGCGGCGCGTCCTGGATCCCGGCGCGCAGGCGCACGCCCATGGACGACGCCAGGACGTAGCCGACGTAGTTCGCCTCGGCCGCGTGCATCCGCGTCATCGCCTCCGACCGGAACATCTCCGGCTCGATCACGTACGAGGAGATGCCCCGCTGGCGCAGGCGCGCATGGATAGAAGGAACGAGGACGTAGCGGAGCGGGTCGACCTTGGGATCGTCGAAGTACGAGCCGCGCCGCGCGATCGCCGGGCCCCAGCGCAGCATCGCGGTCACCTGCGCGAACTCCTCGAGCCAGAGGAAGTACGCGATGTTGCCGTGCTCGAGCGGCGTTCGCGCCGTATTCACCGTTGTGATCGCGGCTGCGGTCGTCGACGGGAAGACCGTCGTCGCTTCAATGAGCTGCGCGGCCTCGCGCCGATGCGCGCGCTGGCGCAGCTCCGCGAGGAACGGCGTGTCTCCGCGGTCGCAGAACATCTCGAGCTGCCACCAGCCGAGGCCATCGGCGAGGACGACGACGACCTGCCTCACGCCCTCGAGCAGTGCCGGGTCGAGGCCGGTCAGCGCCGGTGCGTCACCAGCCTCGCGCGCGCCGAGCACGTCGAGCACCGTCGCCGGGACGTTCAGCAGACCGCCGCCTTCGTAGTCCGGCATCACGAACCCGCGCGCGCGAAGACGCTCGACGAGCGGGTGCGGCACCCGTGGACGATACTGCCACGCGATGCGCACGGTCCTGGAGATCGACGGGCTCTTCGATGGCACGAACACCATGAGCGACGCGGCAGTGGTGATCGAGGACGGCGTCGTCGCGTGGGTCGGCAAGCGCTCGCGCGCACCGAAGACGCCAAAGGGCGAGCGAACGCGATCGGTCAAGGCCGAAGGCGGCTTCGCGGTCCCCGGGCTCATCAACTGCCATGCCCATCTCACGCTCGATGGCAGTGCCGATTTTGAGGGCGAGACGCGGCAGAGCGAGGCCGCGGCGGCACTCAAGGCGTTCCGGAACGCGCGTCTCGCGGTGCGCAGCGGCGTGACCACCGTGCGCGACCTCGGCGCGAATGGCTCGATGGTCGTCGAGCTCGCGCGTCAGATCGAACGCGGCGCGTTCGAGGGTCCGCGGATCATCGCGGCGGCGCGCGGCATCACGATCACCGGAGGCCACGGCATGGAGGTCGGCCGGATCGCCGACGGAGCGGACGCGGTGCGCGCCGCGACGCGCGAGCAGGTGGCGGTCGGCGCGGGAGTCATCAAGCTGTTCTCCACCGGCGGCGTGCTCGGCGAGGGCGCCGGCCCCGAGCTGGCCGCGTACACGCCCGAGGAGACGCGCGCGGCCATCGACGAGGCGCACCGAGCGGGCATCCGCATCACCACGCACGCGCACGGCGCCGAGGGGATGCGCATCGCCGCCGAGGCCGGCATCGATTCGATCGAGCACGCGACGCTTCTGGACCAACAGACGATCCGTCTCATCAAGCAGAAGGATGTCGCGCTCGTTCCGACGTTCTCGGCGCTCCGGCGCATCCTCGAGAACAGCGGCGGGCTGCCGGCGCGCATCATGGAACGCGCGCGCCTCGTCGCGACGAAGCATCAGGAGGGCGTGCGTGCCGCGCACAGAGCCGGCGTGCGGATCGCGGCGGGGACCGATGCCGGCACGCCGTTCAACACGCACGAGCGGTTCGCGCTCGAGCTGATCTATCTCACCGAGGCCGGGCTCTCGCGCGAAGAAGCGCTCGCCGCCGCGACGCGGGTTTCCGCGGACGTCGTCGGTTCGCCGAAGGCGGGGCGGATCGAGCCCGGATCGCATGCGGATCTGCTCTTCGTCGACGGGGATCCGCTGCGCGACCTTGCGGTGCTGCAGCATCCGAAGGCGGTCTGGGTGCGCGGAGCGCCGGTCGCGCTCTAGACCCGCTCCAGCCGCGTGCGCGCGCGTTCCAGCTCGCGTCGGAGCGAACTCTCGTCGGTCAGCGGCGCAGAACACGTGGTGCCGACGCAGACGTAGGCGGCGGTGCGGTCACGCGGCAAGCCGAGCTGCTCGAGACGCGCTTCGTCGTCGCCGGGGACGAAGCGCTGAAGGCTGCGCGCGGGGTCCTCGACCGCGCGCGCTGTGTTCCAGAGCGCGGTCGCGGTCGCGTCCTCCTTCGGACCGACGACCGTGATCGCGAGCGGCTCGGCCAGCGCTCGGGCCATCGCATTCGCATAGGACGACGCGAATTGGCCCCAGCCGCGGTACGTGCCGGTGAATGACCGCAGCGCGCGGACCGCCGTCTCGCGCCACTGGTCGTCACCGGTGATCACCGCAAGGCGCAGGAGCCCATCGGCCGCCAGCGCGTTGTCCTCGATGGGCTTCTCGCGCATCGCGACGCGGCCCGGCTCGACCCGCTCGGGCGCGTCGAAGAAGCCGCCGGCCACGTCGTCCTCGAGCCGCTCGCGCATCGCGGTCGCGGCCTGCAGCGCGCCGCCGAGCGCCCCGCGGTGCTTCCCCGTCTCGTACATGTCGAGTGCCGCCTGGAGGAACGCGGCCCAGTCGCCGAGGAGATCGGCCACGCGCGGTCCATCACCACGGTCGAAGTGCATGAGCTGACCGTCATGACCGAGCATCCGCGCTGCGAGCGCGCGGATGGCGTCGTGCGCGCGATCCTCGATGGCGTCATCGCCAACGGCCGCGGCAGCGGCGACGTATGCCGACACCGCGAGAGCGTTCCAGCTCGTGTAGATCGTCTTGTCGACGAACGGCGCGCCGTGCTTCTCGCGGCCCGCGCCGTCGAGCTCGTAGTAGACCTCGTCGGCGTCCTGCGATCCGGCGAAGGCCTTCACGTCGTCGCGCCACAGGACGGTGTCCATCCAACGGACGACATCGCGGACGATGCGGTCGTATCCCGCTTCCGGGAACGTGCGATGCGCCTCGGCGTACACAGCGAGCAGCTCCGCGTTGTCCTCGAGCATCTTCTCGTAGTGAGGGACGTTCCATTCGCGGGTCGTCGCGTAGCGGAAGAAGCCACCCTCGATCTTGTCGTGCATCCCGCCCGCGGCCATCGCGCCGAGCGTCTTGTGCAGCATGTGCGCAACGTCGGGGTAGCGGTGCCGCCGGTACTCGTCGAGCAGGAAGCGCAGCAGCCGCACCTGCGGGAATTTGGGCGCGCGACCGAAGCCGCCGAACTGCGGGTCGTACTGGCCGCGCACGAGGGCGCCGACGGTGTCGATGATGTCAAGCGAGAGCTCGATGCCCTTGCTCTTCGCGCCATCGGCCTGCTTCTTCGCGTCGGCTTCCTGCTCGCGAAGCTCGGCCACGCGCTGCGTGATCTCGTCGCGCTTGGTGGACCACACCTCGTTGACGCTGCTGAGGATCTGCCACATCTGCTCGGGCGGGACGTAGGTGCCGCCGTGGATGATCTCCCCCTCCGGCGTCAGGAAGACCGTGCTCGGCCAGCCGCCCATGTTGTAGCGGCGGTTCACGTCCGGCCGTTCGTCGTTGTCCACCCGGACCGGGACGTACCGGTCGTTGATGACGTCGATGATGTCCGCCGTGCTGTAGCTGGTCTCGTCCATGACGTGGCACCAGTGGCACCAGACCGCGCTGATCGCGAGCAGCACCGGCTTGTTCTGCTCGCGCGCCTCGCCGAACG
>JBDUCG010000173.1:0-4647 GCA_040003565.1 Chloroflexota bacterium
CGCCGTTCCGGATCACGCGCGCCGACTGCGTGGAGAAGTGGAAGTTCTGCCGCTTGTCGTCGAGCGAATACGACGCCGGCGCCTCGAGGAGCAGCCCGTCCTCGACGCCCGCCAGCAGCGCGTCGTAGCTCTGCGTCCCGGGATCAAGGCTCACGTTGACCATCCGCACGATCGGGAAGTGCTGCCATCCTTCGGCGCGCGCCGAGCCGATCGCGACCGGCACGCCCAGCGCCGCCGCTGTCTCGCGCGACGTCAGATATCCCACGAACGTGCCTCGGTCGATGAGCTTGGTCCGCATCGCCGGCACGCCGTCGTCGTCCCACCCGAACGTGCCCATGCCGCCGGGGACCGTCGCGTCGGCGGTCATCGACACGTGCTCCGACCCGTAGCGGAGCGTCCCGCGATCCTTCGGCCACATGAACGTCGTCCCCGCGAACGCCACCTCGTACTCGAGCACGCGGTCGGCCTCGGTCGGATGGCCGCAGGACTCGTGCACCAGCAGCGCGAGGAACTCGGGCGTGAAGACGAGCGTCGTCGGCCGCTGCGCCGCGAGCGGCGCGTCGAGCATCGCTTCGGCGTCGTCGCGGTAGCGCGCCGCGCGCGCGGGGAGACCCAGATGCTCGATGAACTCCCAGCCGGCCTGGCGCGTGAGGCGTCCGTCGTACCGCTGCGCGGGTTTCGCGCCGGCCTTCGTCGCCGTGACGCTCACGCCGGCCCCGGACTCGATGATCTCCTGCTGCACGTCGGTGCCCTCGCTCGTCACCAGGTGCTTGCGCGTGCGGTACGCGGCCACGCTCGAGCGGCGCGACACCGCGTGCGGCCCCTTCAGGTTCGCATCCGCTTCGCGCAGCAGCGCGATGCGCTCCTTCACCGGGACCGCAAAAGGATCGCGGGCCAGCGTCGTCCGGTATTCCCCGCGCTGTGGTGCGACCGGGGCCAGGACGACCGGCGCCGTGCGTGTGCTCGCCGCCGCCTCGGCGCGGGCAAAGGCCTCGTCGACGACCGTCCGCATGGACGTCTCGTCGCGGCGGTCGGTCGCGGCGAAGCCCCAGGCGCCGCGGTGGATCACCCGGAAGGCGATGCCACGATCGCTCGAGCGCGTGACCGACTCGACCTCGCCATCGCGCACCGAGACCGCTTCGTACTCGCGCTCGACGCGGCGCGCGTCGGCATACGCCGCACCCCGTCGCGCGCCGAGATCGACGAGCTCTGCCAGCTGGGCGTCGCGCTCGGGCACGGGCGAAGATTAAGTGAGTGCGGACCGTAGGTCCGCCGGGTACACTCGCATCAGAACAAAACGGCGCGCGCGACGACCAATGCGTTCGTGAGAGACGCGCTCGCGTACCGACCGCGCTTCGGCGACACGGAACACGTGAGCCAAAGAGCGTTTGGGACGAGGGTGAGCAACTAGCGCGTGACTCCGGGAGGGGTCCGCGAACGGGTCGGGCGGCGTGTGCGCTCCATAGGAGATTCCATTGCCCGACGTCGCTCTCCTCATTGACTGGGAGAACGTCTACTACACGCTACGGCAGCACACCACCGGACCGCTGCCGTCATCCCTCGCGGTCCTGCAGGCCATCCTCAAGAAGGCCGCCGAATTCGGCCCCGTGCGCGTGAAGCTCGCGATCTTCGGTCAGGAGGTCGCGATGCAGGACGAGACCCTGCTCATGGCGCTCGAGTTCACCGGCATGGAGCCGATCCCCGTCGCACAGCGCATGAGCGGGCGGCTACTCAAGGGCCGCTCTGACGCCGTCCTCATCACCCGCGCGATGAAGCTTCTCTACAAGGACCGTCCCGATATCGAGGTGTGGTTCATCGTCTCCGGCGACCGCGACCTCAACGCCCTCTGTAAGGCGCTGAAGGACGAAGACAAGAAGGTCTATCTCGTCGCGGGCGACCTCTCCCTCGCCAACGAGCTCCGCGAATCGCCGCATCTGCGCGACGACGTCTTCTTGCTGGAGGACCTGATCCCGGAGGCGCGCTGGACGAGGGGCGGCCTGCGCGTCGACGACACGCAGCACGGCAAGGAGGAGCGGCGCCCCGAAGAGAGCTCCGCAACGCGGTCACGGGCGCGTCGCCCCGCGGTCGGAAGTGGCGGCGTTCGCGGCCGCGGCGTGCGCGCCACGCCGCCGGTCGTGCCCGCCGTCGTGCCGACCGGAGCGCCCGAATCAGACAAGGAACAGCGCCGGCTGGCCGTCCTGCTGCTCGATCAGCTCGTCGCGATCCACGCGTCGTCCATGGCGCGTGGCGACTTTGTCCGTTCGGTCGTGCCGCTCTCGGAGAAGGAGGCATCCAGCGTCCTCGAGGAGCGGATCGACTTCGCCATCGAGCAGCGCCACATCGAAGCGAAGTTCGAGGGCCGTACCCGTGCGAAGGCGAAACAGCTTCTCTCGCCGAACCTCAGCTCTCCCCTGGTGGCCGAAACGTACTTCCACTTCGTGCGCCTGCTTCGTCGCATCAACACCGTCACCAAGGACACCAAGCGCGTTCCCGTCGTCGAGGCCGTGCTCGATCCGCTCTCACGCGCGGACCAGCCAGGCGGCATCGCACGCGGCCGATCGCAGCGGCGCGTGCTGCTCGAGACGCTGTTCAACATCGCCGAGGAGCGCGGCGCGATCCGGAGCGAGTCGGTCCAGCGTGACGGCCGCGAGATCACGATGTGCTGGCTCGTCGACGAGCATCCGCTGGTCGTCTACGCGCGCCAGCCGGCGGCGGCGATCGCGCACCTCTTCAACTTCGTGAGCACGACGCGCGCACACGGCGACCGCGCCGACTGGGTGAACGCGGCGCTGTTCGCGGAGCTCTTGTCCCGCGTCGAAGGCGACGCGCTCGAGTCGAACATCCGCAGTGCCGCAGAGCGCGGCATCCTGAAGCCCGAAGATCACGGGAAGAAGGCAGGCTTCGTCGTCACGCGCGATCACCCCGAGGTGCGCACGATCCTGGGCGAATTCGGCGGCCTGAACGGTGACGCCGTCGAGCGTGTCGCCACGGCGACCGCTGCCGCGGAGGAGACGGACGAGGACGAGGGCGTGGACGAGCCGGCGCCCGTGAAAGCGCCTGCGGTCGGAGCGGCGACGCCGGAGGTACCGGCGATACCGCGCAAACGGACCAGACGCGGATCGCGCGGTGGTCGCCGGCGCGGGGGCCGCGGTCGCGCGAAGACGACGGCGACGGGAACGGGAACGGAAGCCGCGGACTGATGGCGCGCATCCTCATCGTGGAAGACGACGCATCCAGCATGGATCTCGCACTCCGCATCGTGCGGCTCGCGCGCCACGAACCGATCACGACGATGGACGGCGAGACCGCTTTCGCGGTCGCGCAGGCGACGCACCCGCAGCTCATCCTCCTCGACCTGCACATCCCCCGGCTCGATGGCTACGCGTTCGCTCGCGCGGTGCGCAGAGAGACGTGGGGAAAAGACCTGCGGATCGTCGCGGTCTCCGCGTCGGCGACGCCGCCGGACCGCGAGCGCGCGCTCGCATCAGGATGCGACGGCTTCCTCGCGAAGCCCTACTACCCGGAGCAGCTGCGCGCGGTGATCGACCAATATCTGCCCGCGGCCGCAAAGCGAACACATAAGGACCGCTGAGCGCGAAACGCGTTTTTTGTGCTCCGGCGCGAAAACAGCCGGATCGCTCGCTTGCGGGCCGACACAAGACCGTTGCAGTAACTGTGCACGACCGGCGCACCCGCGAGGCATTACGGCACGACATCCGCAGCCATGAGGGCATGGTTACAAAAGTTGGTGGTCGGACCAGGATCGTGCTCGTCGTCGAAGACGACCGGCCCATCGGGGAGCTGCTTGCGGGCGTGATCAACGACGAAGAGGGCTACCGCGCCATCCACGTGACGCGGCCCACCGAGGCGTTGCACGCGATGGAGCAGGTGAAGCCGGATCTCCTTGTCCTCGACGTCGGTCTTCCGGGGATGAGCGGGCTCGAGCTCTACGATCGGCTACAGGACGACGAGCGTCTCTGCAACGTCCCGGTCATGTTCGAGACCGCGGTGTCCAACGCGAACGGTGGCGAGTTCCGCAAGCGCGGCATCCGGGACGTCCTGCAGAAGCCGTTCGATCTGAACGACCTGATCGCCGGCGTGAAGCGTCTGGCTCCGCCCGTCGCCGCCTAGCCTAGTTCGCGGCGCCGTCCTCGACGCGCTCGCGTGACTTCGCGACACGTGCCACCTCGTCACTCGTCGCCTGCGAGCTGGCCATCAGCATCCGGAACGCATCGGCTTCGAGCGCCATCAGCTCGAGCGATGTCTTGGCGCGGACCGTCGCGTTGCGCGCGTGCCCGCTCAGCAGGCCGACCTCGCCGAAGTAGTCGCCGGCGCGCAGCGTGTTGAGGATGCGCTCGCGTCCGCTCTCGTCGTGCTGTACGACGACCGCCTCGCCCTTCGCGATGACGTAGAAGTGATCCGACGTATCGCCTTCTTGCATGACGATGGCTCCCGGCGGGAAAGTCAGGATGCGCATGCGGCTCGCGGTCTTCGCCACGACCTCGCGGGGCGCCTCTGGGAACGCGATCTCGGCGTGCTTCAGCTCCTCGATGTAGCGCTCGGCATGTAGCACCGCGGTCGTCGCATCGCCGACGGCCGTCGTGATCTGCTTCGCGAGCTGCGCGCGCGTGTCGCCGGCGGCGTAGA
>JBDUCG010000174.1:0-4622 GCA_040003565.1 Chloroflexota bacterium
GACTTCGGCACCTCGAACACCTCGGTGGCCATGTGGGACGGCGAGCGCTCGACCGTGCTCCCGATCGACCCTTTGGCCGGCGAGGCGATGCCTACGGTCCTCTATGTGCGGCGGGACGGCTCCAGCGTGGTCGGCCGGACCGCGATCGAAGCGTACCTCGCGGACAACCGCAGCCGCGGTCCGATCACGCGGGAGTACAAGCCGCTCGGCGTCCGGCTCGAGTCATCGAACCCGCGCCAGAAGACCGTCGAAGCCCAGATCTACGCCGACACGTCCTCACCGGGCCGGCTCTTCCAGGCGCTGAAGACGTTCTTGGGCGACCCGCTCGACGTGCGGACGAACGTCTTCGGCGAGGCGCGCGGGCTCGAGGACCTGATCGCGGTCGTCCTCGGCCACGTGCGAGAGCGCGTGTTCGCGATCGTCGGCGAGGCGCCGACAGAGCTCACGATCGGACGGCCGGTCGAGTACGTAGGCGGCGCGGCCGCGGAAGCGCGCGCTGTCACCCGCATGCGGCGCGCGGCGGAGCTCGCCGGCTTCAGCGAGGTCCGCTTCGTGTTCGAGCCGGTGGGAGCGGCGCACGCGGCGAACGTCGTCGAGGGACAGACCCTCGTCTTCGATTTCGGCGGGGGCACGCTCGACCTCGCTGTCGTGAAGCGCGAGCGCGGGACGCTTGACGTGCTCGCGACGGCCGGCCGCGACATCGGCGGCGACCGCTGCACCGAGCGGCTCATCGACGACGCGGTCGCGCCGCAGCTTGGGTCGCGGGCGACGTGGGGCCCGAAGCGGCTTCGCCTTCCCGCGTTCATCGTCAACGCGCTGCATGACTGGCACGCGCTCTCCGCACTCAACGAGAAGCCGCTGCTGGAGGCGCTCGACGATCTCGTGCTCCAGGGCGCGCCGAAGCGCGAGCTCGCCGCACTGCGCAGCGCGATCGAGCTCCAGCTCGGGTACGAGATCTTCATGACCGCGGACATCACGAAGTGCTCGCTGTCGAGCGCCCCTGCCGCGATCCTCTCGTACCACCACGCGGCGGTCGATGTCGATGCGCGCGTGACGCGCGGCCGCTTCGAGCGGCTCATCGACAAGCTGTTGACCGACACCGACGCGCTCATCACCGATGTGCTGGTACGCGCCACAATGAGCTCCACCGATATCGGAGAGGTCGTGACGACGGGCGGGTCGAGCGCCATCCCGGCGTTCCGCGCGCTGCTCGCGCGGCGCTTCCCCGGAGCGCGCGTGCGCGACGCGGCGGCGTTCACCAGCGTGGCCGCCGGTCTCGCGATGCCGGGAGTCGAGGAGGCCGCGCTCGCTCGTTGACGCCGCGTATGCTCGGACCGATGGGGCGCCTCGCTCCACTTCGCGGATATGTCGCCGCGCTTGCGGCGGTCACCCTCGTCACTCTTGCGATCGGTGCGATCGAGACGCGCACTCACGTCGCGAATATCTCGATGCTCTATTTGATGGCGGTCCTGGGCGCCGCGACGCTGCTTGGCCGCGGTCCAGCGATCACGGCCTCGTTCACATCGTTCCTGGCCTTCAACTGGTTCTTCGTCGAGCCGATCCACACGCTCAGCGTCGGCGACCCCAAGGAATGGTTCGCACTCGTGCTGTTCCTGGTGACCGCGGTGATCACGAGCCAGCTGGCCGCGGACCTGCGTGACCGCGCGCGCGAAGCCGTGGATCGCGCCCGCGATGCCACCCTCATGTTCGAGATCGCGCGTGTTCTGGGCGAGCCCGATCTCAAAACGGCACTCGCCGCCGTGGCCGAGCGCCTGCGCTCCGGTCTCAGGGTCGCCGGTGTCGTCATCGAACTCGAAGACAACGGTTCCCCTCACCGGACCATCGCCGGTGACGCAGCGGCCCTCGACCGCGCCGAGATAGGTTCGCTCGCCGGTTGGATCCCTTCCCCGCGCTCAGCGACGGGGCCGGGGGCGCGCTGGATCCGGGTCGTTGACCCGCGCGGAGCGAGCACCTCGCCCCGCGACGAGCGCGTCCACGCGGTCCCACTGCGCTCCGGCGCACGGCGCATCGGGACACTGGCGATCATTCGAGCTTCGTCGCGCGTCGACGCGGCCAACGATCGCATCCTGACGGCGGTGGCGACGCAGCTTGCCGGCGCGATCGAACGCTCGCGTCTGCGGCAAGATGCGACGGACGCCGAGATCCTGCGACGCACGGATGAGCTGAAGAGCGCGCTGCTCGGCGCCGTCTCGCACGACCTGCGCACGCCGCTCGCCTCGATCGTCGCGTCGGCCGGAAGCCTGCGACAGACGGATGTCCAGTGGACGGCAGCGGAACGCGAGAGCTTCCTCGCGGACATCGAGAACGAAGCGCGACGACTCAGCCGCATCGTCAGCAATCTGCTCGACCTCTCACGGATGGAGTCCGGCACGCTGCATCCGGAACGCAGCTGGTATGACCTCGCAGCGCTCATCGACGACGTCGTCGGACGGCTGCGGCCACTGACCCATGACCACCCGGTCGACGTGCGCGTGCCGGAGGATCTCCCACCGATCTCACTCGACTACGTCGAGATCGATCAGGTCCTTTCCAATCTGCTCGAGAACGCCGCGCGGCACACGCGCTCTGGGACGACGATCGTGATCAGCGCTGCGATCGACGGATCCGACGTTGTCGTGGAGGTCTCGGACGACGGCCCTGGCGTGCCCAAGGACGCACTCGATCGGGTCTTCGAGCCATTCTTCCGCGGACCATCCGGCGGGACACCACGCGGCACCGGCCTGGGACTGGCTGTCGCGCGAGGTCTCGTCGAGGCACACGGTGGCCACATCTCGGTCCGCAATCGCGCAGAGGGTGGAGCGGCATTTCGCTTCACGCTTCCGCTGGAGCAGCCGTCGAGAACACGTATCGTCGCGACTCCGTTGTGAGGCCGGCTACCGGCGCCCGCATCTTGCTCGTCGACGACGAACCGGCCATCGTTCGTGCGGTCCGCGCGAATCTGGGAAGCCGGGGATTCCGCGTCGACGTCGCAGAGTCCGGACGCGAGGCGCTCGAGCGGGTGGAGCTACACCCCGATCTGATCCTTCTTGATCTGGGTCTCCCCGACCTCGACGGCCTCGATCTCATTCGCGCGCTACATAGCCGCGCCCGCGCGCCGATCATCGTGCTGTCGGCGCGTGGCGCTGAGCGCGACAAGGTGCGCGCGCTCGATCTTGGCGCCGATGACTACCTGACGAAGCCGTTCGGCGTCGAGGAGCTGCTCGCACGGATCCGTGTCGCGCTGCGGCACACGCTGCGTTCTGTCACGGATGAGCCCGTCTTCCGCACGCGTGGCCTCACCGTCGACATCGAGCATCGACGCGTGACGGTCGACGGTGAGGAGCTGCATCTCACACCGACGGAGTACGCGCTCCTCACCGCGCTCGTGCGCCACGCGGATCGCGTCGTCACCGACGCGATGTTGCTGCAGGAGGTCTGGGGACCCGAATACGGCGACGAAGACCACTACCTGCACGTCTACGTCGCGCGCCTGCGCAAGAAGCTCGAGCGCGATCCGCAGAAGCCGCGTTACATCGCGACCGAGCCAGGGATCGGGTATCGGCTCCTGACTGAGGAGGCGTGATCGTCCGGCGCCGCGACCTAGCCGAACAGCGCCTTTCGGACCCCGGCTTCGTCCTTCGTCGGAGACAGGACGACGATCCGGTCGCCGACCAGAAGCTTGGTGTCGTCATCGGCGTGAACGACGAGCCCTTTCCGCACGATGCCGCCGACCGCGGCGCCCTCGGGAAGGCCCAGCGAGCCGATCGCCTTCCCAGCGGAGGGCGTTCCCGCCGCGATCTCGGCCTCGATGAGCTCGAGGTGCGATCCGGTGAGGGGCATGAGTGGCATGAACCCGCCAGAGGGAAGCTCCTGCTCGATCACGTTCATGATCACGCGCGTCGACGAGATCGTCTCGTCGATGCCGAGGGCCTTGAAGACGATCTCGTTCTTCGGGTCGTTGACCCGCGCGATGACCCGCGGCACGTTGCATTTCCACTTCGCGAGCTGGCAGATGATGAGATTCGCGGGGTCCTCTCCGGTGACGGCGATGACCGCGTCCGCACGCTGACAACCGGCTTCCATCTGATAGCGGCCTTCGTCGGCCGGAGCGTTGAGCACGACCGAGCCGAGCTTTTCCTCGATGACCTGCGCGCGACGCCGGTCGCTCTCGAGGAGCATCACCTCGTGCGACGATTCAAGGAGCGCCTTGGCCAGATGGAAACCGACCTCGCCGCCGCCGGCGATGACGAAATACACCTAACCGATCTCCCCGGCCATCGTGGCCTCGGCCTGTTTCGACTTCTCGAGCAAGACCTTCCCGACTTCGGCGTCGCCCATGAGCATCGCCTCGAGCAGTGTGCCGAGGATCGTGGTACGCGAGACCGTGCTGATGTCATGCGCGCGGTACAGCGCGGCGCGGATCGGGTCGTTCACCTTCGCGATGACGCGCTTTACACCGAAGATCTGGCGCGCGATCTGCGCTGACATGAGATTGCGGTTGTCGCCCTGGGTGAGCGCGAAGACCGCGTCGGCCTTGTCGATGCCGGCGGTGCGCAGCACCTCGAGGTCGGTGCCGTTCCCGAGCAGCGTCGTGCCGCCGAAGTCCTGGGGTAGGTGGACGA
>JBDUCG010000013.1:0-15656 GCA_040003565.1 Chloroflexota bacterium
TCCTCGAATGGATCACCACGACCGACCACAAGAAGATCGGCGTGCTCTACCTGTTCACCACGTTCTTCTTCTTCCTGTCCGGCGGTCTGCTCGCGCTCGCGATCCGCACGCAGCTCGCGACGCCGGACGGTCAGGTGCTCACCGCCGCGCAGTACAACGCCGCGTTCACCATGCACGGGACGACGATGGTGTTCCTGTTCGTCGTACCGGTGTGGACCGGGTTCGCGAACTACATCCTCCCGCTGCAGCTCGGCGCGCGGGACATGGCGTTCCCGCGCCTCAACGCGCTGTCGTACTGGCTGCTGCTCTCGGGTGGCGTGATCCTCTACTCGAGCTTCCTCGTCGGGCCGCCGGCCTCCGGCTGGACGTCGTATGTGCCGCTGTCGACGAAGCCGTTCTCGCCCGGATTCGGTCAGGACCTCTGGATCATCGGCCTGACCGTCCTCGGCTTCTCGTCGATCTTCGGCGCGCTGAACATGATCGTGACGATCTTCTCGCTCCGCGCCCCTGGCATGACGTTCCATCGCATCACGCTGTTCGCCTGGAGCGTCCTCGTGACGAGCTTCCTGCTCGTGCTCGCGATGCCGTTCCTGACCGTTGCGGGCGTGCTGCTGCTCTTCGATCGCATCGCCGGGACGAACTTCTTCTCGGTCGGTGAGGGCGCCGATCCGTTGCTCTGGCAATACCTGTTCTGGTTTTTCGGCCACCCCGAGGTCTACATCATGATCCTGCCCGGCTTCGGCGTGATCAGCGAAGTGCTTCCGGTGTTCTCGCGGAAGCCGATCTTCGGCTACAAGATGATCGCGTACGCGTCCGTCGCGATCGGCTTCCTCTCGTTCGGCGTGTTCGTGCACCACATGTTCGTCGCGGGCATCGATCCCGCGCTGCAGATCTTCTTCATGTCGTCGACGATGCTCATCGCGGTCCCGACGGGCGTGAAGGTGTTCTCGTGGCTCGGCACGATCTGGGGCGGGTCGATACGTTTCAAAGCATCGATGCTCTTCGCGCTCGGATTCCTCGCGGTGTTCACCATTGGCGGGATCTCGGGCGTGTTCCTCGGCTCGGTGCCGGTCGACATCCAGCTCTCGGACACGTACTACGTCGTCGCGCACATCCACTACGTGCTGGTCGGCGGCGCGCTCTTCTCGTTCTTCTCCGCGGCGTACTACTGGATCCCCAAGATGAGCGGGCGGCTCATGAGCGAGAAGCTCGGCACGCTCCAGTTCCTCATCTTCTTCCTCGGCTTCAACCTCGCCTTCTATCCGATGCACCAGCTCGGCATCGAGGGCATGCCCCGTCGCACCTACCACTACGTCCAATCGCCGGAGTGGGGCTTCCTGAACCTCATCGCGACGATCGGCGTGTACCTCATCGCGGTGTCGATCCTCATCTTCATCTTCAACTTCCTCAGCAGCATCGTGATGAAGGGCGGCAAGATCGCGGACGACGACCCGTGGGAAGGTGACACGCTCGAGTGGGCAACGAGCTCGCCCCCGCCCGCCTACAACTTCGCGCGCATACCGGTCGTGCATAGCGCACGTCCTCTGAAGGAAGACGTGCCCCACTAGGGGAGCACGTCGGGGAAATCGCGTGAGCTTCGGCCCTCGCTACCGCGCTCTCGTGTACATGACGCTCGCCCTGTCTTTCCTCGTGGTCGTCTGGGGCGGCGTCGTGCGCGTGAGCGGCTCAGGTCTCGGCTGCCCCGACTGGCCGCTCTGTCACGGCCAGTTCCTGCCCGGCCTCGACACCGCGACGCGCATCGAGTGGTTCCACCGCTTCATCGCCATCGCCGGTGGCCTGAGCCTCGCGGCGCTGGGTCTGGTCACCGTCGCCAGGTACCGGCAGCACCGTCGGGTCCTCGCGCTCGTCGTCGCGGCGGGCGTCCTTTACATCTTTCAAGCGGTCCTGGGCGGCATCGTCGTCCTGCTCGAGCTGCCGCACACCTGGGTCACGGCGCATCTCGCGAACGCCGAGATCCTCCTCGGGGTGCTCACGGTCCTGGCGGTGGAGATCCGCTGGCCATCGCTGGCCGCGCGCGATAGGGGAGCGCCGTGGACGGCGCTGCTGCTCGCCGCTGCGGTCGGCACCTTCGTCCTCATGCTGACCGGCGCGTACGTGCGCGGCGCCGACGCGACCACCGCCTGCACGACCTGGCCGCTCTGCGACGGCGGCGCCTTCCCGGCCTTCGGCGCGCCCGCGGTGCACATGGCGCACCGCTGGGTCGCCGGCGTGGTCGGCGTGGTGCTGCTCGCGACGTGCTGGCAGGCGTGGCGCCATCGCCGCGAGGTGCCGGGACTCGGCACGTTCGCGGTCCTGACCGCGCTCGCGTTCGCCGTTCAGGTCGCTGTCGGCGCGGCCAATCCGCTGAGCGGTTTCTCGCCGTGGGCGCTCGGCGCGCATCCGGCGCTCGCGTCGCTCCTCTGGTGTCTCACGGTCGCCCTCACGGTGGTCGCGTGGCGTCCGACGCTGCCCTCGCGCGGGCTCGTGTCCGACATGGTCGCGCTCACGAAGCCCGCGATCATGTCGCTGCTGCTCCTCACCGCTATCGGCGCGATGTTCCTCGCGGCGCGCGGCGTTCCGCCGTTCTCACTGCTCGCGGCGACGATCGTCGGCGGCGCAGCGGCGAGCGGTGGCGCGTCTGCACTCAACCACTACTTCGACCGCGACATCGACGAGCTCATGCGGCGCACGCGCCGCAGGCCGCTGCCGGCGCACCGCGTTCCCGACGCGTGGGCGGTCGGTCTCGGCATCGTCCTCAACATCATCGCGTTCGCGGTGCTCGCGCTCTTCGCGAACGTGCTCGCGGCCTCGCTCGCGATCGCCGGAACGCTCTTTTACATCCTCGTCTACACGCTCTGGCTCAAGCGCTCGACGGTGCAGAACATCGTCATCGGTGGCGCCGCCGGCGCGATCCCGCCGCTGGTCGGCTGGGCCGCCGTCACCGGCTCGCTCGACCTTGAGGCGTGGCTGCTGTTCGCGATCATCTTCTTCTGGACGCCCGCACACTTCTGGGCGCTCGCGCTCCTGATCAGCGACGACTACAAGCGCGCCGGGATCCCCATGCTTCCCGTCGTGCGCGGCGAAGAGGCGACGACCTGGGGGATCTTCACCTACGCGCTCTCGCTCGTTCCGCTCTCGCTGCTGCTGTTCCTCGGCGGCGGCCTGGGGCCGCTCTATCTCGTCGCTGCGATCGGCCTCGGGCTCGTATTCGTCGGCTGGTCGGTGCGGCTCATCCGCGCGGCCGCGGCCCGCCGGCGCGCGATCGCGCGCGGCCTGTATCTGTATTCGCTCCTGTATCTCGCGCTGCTGTTCGTCGCGATCATGGTGGACAGCTCATTGAAGCTCTAGCGGTCCTCGCCGCCGTCCTCGCGGCGGTGGCGTACGCGCGTGGCGTCCGCCGGATGAAGCGGCGACGGTGGCCGGTGTGGCGAACGGGTGTGTTCTTCCTCGGGATCGTGGCGCTGCTCGTCGCGTTGCTGCCCGCGCTCGAGACGATCGCCGCCGATCTCTTCAGCGTGCACATGCTCCAGCACATGCTCCTCACCGCGATCGCGCCACCGCTCCTGTTCATCGGAGAGCCGGTGCGGCCGCTGCTCCTGGGTCTTCCCGATCTCGTGCGCTCACGCGTCGTTCGTCCGCTCGCGCGCAGCGGACCGGTGCGGCGTCTCGTTCACGTGCTGCGCCATCCGCTCGTCGCGGTGCTGCTGTTCGTCGGCGGCGTCTACCTCTGGCACTGGCCGGCGCTGTACGACGCCGCGGTCGAGGACGCGCGGATCCACGTCCTCGAGCACGCGCACTTCTTCGGCGCGGCGATGCTCTTCTGGAGCGTCGTCATCGACCCGGTGCCGTTCCGCGGGACGCTGCCGTATGCCGCTCGGATCATCTATCTGCTGCTGGCCGGCGCGGCGCAGAACACGCTGCTCGGCGGCGTCCTCTCGTTCTCGACGCGGCTGCTCTATCCCCATTACGCGGATCGGTCGGCCGCCTACGGCCTCGACGCGCTCACCGATCAGCGGATCGGCGGCGCGCTCATGTGGGTGATCGGCGATGCCGTCTTCCTGCTCGGCGTGTCGCTCGCGTTCTTCCGCTGGCTCGCGCACGAAGAGGAAACGCAGCGCCGTCGCGAGAGCGGTACGCTGCAGACGTGATCCGTTTCTCCCTCGCGCTCCTGCTTGGCCTCGCCGTGACCATCGCGTCGTGCAGCGCCGCGTCTGAGAACATCCCAGCGGACGTCGACGTCGCGGTCCACATGCAGGACTACAAGGTGATCCTCAGCGTCACGGGGGCGAAGGCCGGGACCGTGAAGTTCGGCGTCAAGAATGAGGGCGGGATGGAGCACTCGTTCGAGCTCATCAGGACCGATCTGCCGTTCGACAAGCTGCCGACGACCGCCGATGCGAAGGCGAAGGAGGACGGTCTGATCAAGCAGGTGACGAGCATCGCGGTCGGCAAGGTGTCGGTCGTGAGCGCGGATCTCGCGGCGGGGAGCTACGTGATCATCTGCAACGTCGCGGGCCACTATCAGCTGGGGATGAGGGCCGCCTTCACCGTCAACTAGCTACTTGCGGTGTGGAGGGCAGCGAAGGCTGCCCGATTACTTCAGCGTCTGTAGGAACAGCACGATGTCGTGGACCTGCTGCTGAGATAGTCCGAGGTTCGGCATGAGCGTTCCCGGTTTGACCGCCGGCGGATTCGAGACCCACTTCGTCAGGTTCTCCTCGTTGACCGGTGCGAGCACACCGCCGGCGATGCTCTTCTTGCTCATGAGGTGCGTGAGCTCGGGGCCGATCTTGCCGGCGGCTGTCGTGCCCTTGATGGTGTGACAGCCCACGCAGGCGAGCGAGAAGAAGAGCTCGCGCCCGACCTTGGTCTGCGGATCCAAGAACACGTTCGCGTCCTTCACCGCCTGCTGCGCCCACGTCCCGTACTCGTTCTGCGGGTGCGCCACGAGCGTGATGAGCATGTCGGCATGCCCTTCGCCGCAGAACTCGAGGCACTGTCCCTTGTACGTTCCGGGCTTGTCGGCCTGGATCCAGAGCTCGGTCGCGCGACCGGGCACAGCGTCCTTCTTTCCGCCGATCGACGGGATCCAGAACGAGTGGATGACGTCCTTCGCCGACAGCTCGATGCGCACCTTGGTCCCGACGACGATGTGAAGCTCCTGGCCGGTCTGAAGGTAGCTCCCGTCGAGGAGCTTGAATTGATCCTGGTGCGGATAGCTGAAGGTCCATGCCCACTGCGCTCCCTGCGCCTGGATCACCATCCCCACGTCACCGCTGCGCGTGTTGTTGATGAAGTCGAGCTTCTGCCATGACAGCACCGAGAAGCTCACCACCATGAGCGTGGGGATCACTGTCCAGGTCAGCTCCAGGAAGTTCTGGCCATGGAACTGTTTCGCGACGTGGCCAGGCCGCTCGCGGAACTTGATCCCGGCGTAGATGAGCGCGCCGTCGACGATCGCGAGGACGAGCACCGCCGCGGCGAACATGATCCAGTAGAGATCGGCGATCTGCTTAGCCTGCGGTCCCTGCGGATCGTTCGGCCATGGTCCGTCCGCGAGCGCGGGCATCGACGAGATGAGCGCGATGACGAGTGCGGTGATGACGCCGAGGGCCACGCGAATGCGGACCGGGAACATCACGTCAAAGATTAGGGCGTCGTTTCGACACGCGCCAATCGGCCTCCTAAACTGTCGTGCGTGTCCGGACACCGTGAGACGACCGCGCTCGAGCACGAGCCGCACGCGCCGGCACCGAGTCTTTCGCCCGCGATCATCGGGCTTGGCGTGACCATCTTCTCGTTCGGCATCCTCTTCGGCCTGGTGCTCATCGCGCTCGGAGCTGTGATCTTCTTGATCGGCCTCGCGACCTGGCTGATCGACGACGCAAACGCGTACGTCGCGGCGGGCGACACGCCCGGTCACGGCGGCCACTAGCCCGTGAGCATCCGCACGGAGGAGCGGCCGATCGTCCGCGGGCGCCGCGAGCGCCCACGCGACCGCCTGCCAGCCAACGAGACCGGTCTCGAGGCGCAGCCCGGCCGGTTCTCGCACGGCATGTGGGCCTGCATCCTCTTCGTCTCGAGCGAGGCGATGTTCTTCGGCGCGCTCTTCACCACGTACTTCTTCCTTCGCACGCGCATCCCGGACTGGCAGCCGATCTTCCAGCGCTGCGCGGAGGAGTGCGACAAGCCGCACTGGAACTCGACGACCAACATCTTTGGCGCCGCCGTCCCGCTCGTCGCGATCAACACCGTCGCGCTGCTCGCCTCGAGCGTCACGATGCAGCTCGCGGTCAATGCGATCAAGCGGGGCGATCGACGCGGTCTGCGCAACTGGCTGATTCCGACGGTGCTGCTCGGCGTCTGGTTCATCAGCGGACAGCTCTACGAGTACACACGCCTCGGCTTCCTGCCCGACAACAGCATCTTCGCCGCGGTGTTCTTCACGCTCACCGGCTTCCACGGCGCCCACGTGACCGGCGGCATCCTCATGAACTCACTCGTTCTCTTCCGCACGATCAAGGGCCAGTTCAGCGCGCAGCGCCACCTCGCCGTCGAGGCTGCGTCCATCTACTGGCACTTCGTCGACGTCGTATGGGTCGGCCTCTTCACGATCATCTACATCATCGGGTGACGGCGCCCACCTAGTCCGACGCCTCCCTGATCAGCGCGCGCAGATCGTCGAGCAGCCAATTCGTTGGATCACTCGAGTGCACGATCGCCCGCTCGCGTCCGCGACCGTCGATCAGATAGATCGCGTCGTTGTGCTCCACGGCGCGCGCGCCCGATGACGGGAACGAGCCGATGCCGTACAGCGACCACACCGCCTCGAGCTGCGCGCGCGGTCCGATGAGGTAATGCCAGCGCTCGCTGAGGTCGTGCAGGTCCGAGAACTCGCGGACCGCCGCCGGCGTGTCGCCCTCGGGATCGACCGAGACGGCGACGAACTCCACCTTCGATGCGCTGTCACCCAGCGACCGCTGCGCCGCGCGGAACTGACCCGCGGTGAGCGGGCACACATCGGGGCAACGCGTGTACAGGAACGCGAGCGCGACGATGTTCTTCCGCAGCGAAGACAGCGTGAGGCTCTTGCCGGTGACGCCGTCGGTGAGGGTGAAGTCGGGCGCCGTTCTCTTTTCGAGCTCGGTGCCAAAGAGACGATCCTCACCGCACGCCGAGATCACGAGCGCGCATACGAGCGCGATGAGAGTCGCTCGGATCATCGGTCGAGCATATGGCCCATCATCGACGGCCATGCCCCCACTCGCCGTATGCGTCGGCTACGTCGTGCTCATCGCACTCTGGGGCTCGACCTGGGCGGCCATCAAGATCGGCGTCGAGGCCGTGCCGCCATTCGTCTTCGCATTCGAGCGCGCCGTCGCGGTCTCGATCGTCCTCGTCGCGCTCTCGCTCGCGATGCGGCATCCGTTCCCGCGCGATCGCCGGGTCATCCTTTCCGCGATGGTCGTGGGGATCTTCAACACCGGTTCGAGCTGGGCGATCATCTTTTGGTCCGAGCAGTACGTCCCGAGCGGGCTCGTCTCGGTGTTCGGCGCGTCGAGCCCGATCTGGACCGCGCTGCTCGCGCATTTCCTGGTGCGCGGCGACCGGCTCTCCACGACGAAGATCGCCGGCCTGCTTCTCGGGCTCGTCGGCATCGGGGTCCTCGTCGGCGCGCCGGACACGTCCGGCGGGCCGGAGGTGCTCGTCGCGAGCGTGCTGCTCGCGCTGATGCCCGTCACCTGGGCGGTCGGAACCATTCTTCAGGCGCGGGAGCTGCGTCAGGGCTCGCCGATCCCTCTGGTCGCGATCGGCACCTGCGCGGGCTCGCTCTTCCTGCTTCCGTTCGCCGCGGTGCAGGCGGGCGAACCGGCTCATTGGGACCTCGGCGTCGCGCTGGCCTGGGGATACCTGGTGATCTTCGGCTCGTGCGTCGGGCTGGTGCTGCAGATGTGGCTCACGCGCCGCCTGCGCCCGACGACCATGACTCTGGCGCAGGTCGTCATCCCCGCGCAGGCACTGCTGATCGGAGCACTTGCGCTCGGCGAGAACATCACCTGGCGGATGGTGGTCGGCGCGGCGTTGGTCGTGGTCGCCGTGGCGCTGAATGCCATCGCCGGGGGCGGCTCGCGTCCCGAGCCGGCCGCCGTCGCGTCTCCTGCCGACTAGCTGCGCTGCCGTGACGAACATTGATTCGAGGCAAACCCGCCTTTACTTCTGTCAGTAACGCAGCGATAGTCGGCACGACGGGCCCAGCGACAAATTCGCCGGTGGGGTCGGGAGGACCCACTCATGTCGTTCCGTCGTTTGATCCTTGCACTCACCATCGCTCTCGGACTCGCGTTCTCGACGAACATCGCGGCTGGCACCGCCAACGCGTGCGACCCGACATCCAGTGGCGGCTACTGCTAGAGCCTCCATGACCACAGGCCGTAGCCAACGGGCATTTCGGCCGACCGAGACCTGCGGGCACCTGGGCCCGCGCGGACCCCTGACCGGCAACGCCCCGGTCCCGGTCGAAAAATGGCCAGTAAAGCCTCGTTTGACCGATGCCTTGTCGCGACGTAAAGTGCCATCTCGTGCCAGCCGTCCGTTCCCCAATGGTCGCCGACGTCGGCGCGCGCATCCGCTCGCTGCGGACGGCAAAGGGCCTCACCCAAGCGCAGGTCGCTGAGCCGAACTACACCAAGGCCTACATCTCGATGCTCGAGTCGGGCCGAACGCGCGCCTCGATGAAGGCGCTCGAGCACATCGCCGGCGTCCTGGGCGTCAAGCCCGCTGACCTTCTCGGCGGTGTGGCCGCGCCGGCAACTCCCCAGTACTACCTCCTCGAGGCACGACGCCACATCGAGCAACAGCGTGCCGCCGACGCGATCCCGATCCTCGAGGGCCTCGAGGAAGGTCTGGGGGCCTCCGACCAGCTCGTGCGGCTCCGCTATCTGGCGGTCGCCTACAACGCGACGGGCCAGCCGAAGCAGGCTTTCCCGCTCATCGAGCGCGCACAGCGGATGGCCGAGCTGCTCGAGGATGCCGAAGAGCAGGTGCGCGTCAACGCCGTCCTTGCCAGCGCTTATTCGCGAACGTATGCATACGAGGAGGCACAGCGGCTCCTGCGCGACATCGTCGCGGCCTGCGAGAACGGCGTCGTCAACGACCCTGCCTTCCACTTCCGTCGCCTAGTCGATCTGGCGCTCGTTCTGACGAACTTGCGGCAACCGAAGCAGGCGCTTTCGACGTACGAGCGGGCGATAGCGCTGGCCGAGACGTTCCGCGATCGACCGACGCTCGGGAACCTCTACGCCGGCATGGCGAAGACGTACCAGGACGCCGGTGATCTCGAAGCCGCCATCGTGTACAACCAGAGGAGCCTGCAGATCTTCGAAGAGCTCGGCCTCTTCGATCAGGTCGCGTGCACCCTCGACAACGCCGCGTTGCTCTATGCCGAGTACGGCAACCGCGATCGCGCTCGCGAATGTTTGACGCGCGCCGCGGAGCTCGCGGTCGAGACCCAGCGCGACGGGACGCTCGCTTCTGTGAAGGCTTCCGAAGCCGAAGTGAATGCGAAGACCGATCCGAAGCGCGCGCTCGAGATGGCGCAGGAAGCGTTGAAGTTCGCGCGAAAGGTCGATCAGCCGGACGCGCAGGTGCGTCTGCTGGTGCTCCTCGGCGAGCTGCGCATGGGCGCCAACGGCGTCGCCGGCCGGCGCTCGTTCCAAGAAGCGCGACAGCTTGCGGAGGAGCGCGCGCCGCATCTGCTCCGCGTCATCTTCGACAAGTGGTCGCATGCCGCCGAGTCCAGCGGGGACAGCGAAGAGGCGCTGCGTCTCGCGCGCCGCGCGCTGGAGACAGCTCGCACATAACACGGCGGCACTCGTTTCGCGCATGACCCTCACCGTCGATATCGTGCGCGAGCGCGTGCGCGGCACGATCCTCGCCCGCATCGGCGACACGCCGCTCGTCCCCCTGAAGCGCATCGGCGCGGGCCTCCGCGGCGAGCTCTGGGCGAAGATCGAGTCGGCGAATCCCGGCGGGAGCGTTAAGGATCGCGCGGGGCTGTGGATGGTCATCGCCGCCGAAGAGGATGGGCGGCTCGGCGAGGGCGCGGTCGTCCTGGATGCGACCAGCGGCAACACCGGTGTCGCGCTCGCGATGGTCTGCGCGGCCCGCGGCCACCGCGCGCGGCTGGTGATGCCCGACAAGGTGTCGCTCGAGCGAAAGCGCATCATCCGCGCATTCGGCGCCGAGGTCGTGTTGACGGATCCGCTCGACGGTACCGACGGTGCGATACGCGAGGCGCGCCGCCTCGCAGGGAGTGGCGCGCACGTGTACCTCGACCAGTACTCCAATCCGGCGAATCCCCGCGCGCACGAGCTCACCACCGGTCCCGAGATCTGGTCGCAGACCGAGGGCCTCGTGACCCATTTCGTGGCCGGCGTCGGCACGTCGGGCACGATCGTCGGCGTGTCGGCGTCGCTGCGGCCGCGCGGGGTGCGCATCGTGGCGGTGCAACCCGACAACGCACTGCACGGCATCGAGGGCTGGAAGCACATGGCGACCGCCCTGCGTCCGGCGATCTGGGACGAGCGCGTCGCGGATGACCACCGCGTCATGGGCACCGACGAGGCGACGGCGATGACGAAGCGGCTGGCACGCGAGGAGGGCATCTTCAGCGGTGTGTCCGGAGGTGCCGCCGTCGCCGCCGGCGTAGGGATTGCGAGGGAACAACCGGGCCGTATCGTCGTGTTGATCGCTGATGGGGGAGAGCGTTACCTGAGTACGCCCCTATGGGAGTGAGACTGTGTCCGTGACCGTGCGTCTACCGGGCGCGCTGCGCGATACGACCGGTGGACAGACCAAGCTGGAGGCGAGGGCCGGGACGCTCGCAGATGTCATCACCGACATCGACCGCCGGCATCCCGGCTTCCGCTCGCGCGTCCTCGATGACAGTGGCGCGCTCCGCACGTACGTGAACGTGTACATCGGCGATGACGACGCCCGCACGAAGGGCGGGACCGGCGCGGCCGTGCCCGACGGCAGCGAGGTCATGGTCATCCCCGCAATGGCAGGCGGCGCCCGATAGCTGACGCGCTCTGGCTCCGATCCTCGCTGCGCGATGAGATCGTCGCGCACGTCCGGGCCGAAGCCCCGCGAGAGGCGTGCGGGCTCCTATCCGGACGTGACGGGGCGATCTCGCGCCTGATCCGCTGTGCGAACGTGCACCCCACGCCGACGACCCGGTATGTCATCGATCCGCGCGAGCAGCTGAAAGCGTTCCGAGCCATCGACGCGGCCGGGGAGGAGCTGGTGGGGATCTATCACAGCCACCCCGTAAGCCAGCCATATCCATCGCCGACCGACCGCGCCGAGGCGCATTACACCGACGCGTTCTATCTCCTCGTGTCGCTGCGCACGGGCACGCCCGAGCTGCGCGCGTTCCGCATCGGCGCGGACGAGTACATACGCGAGCTCACGATCAACGTCGAGCGCCGTGGTCTACTGCGACGCCCCACGGATGCGCCACGTCGCCGCGATCGACGCGGCCAGGGCTAACGCCGCCTGCTCGTCGGCGGGCTGGACGAAGTGGAAGATCAGCGCGAGGCCCTGCGTCCGCGGCACCGCCGTGAACTGCCGGTAGACCACGCGCCGGCCCTGGTAGGTGCCGCCGTAGCGGTCGTCGACCGCGATGACGCCCTTGATGCGCACGACCTCGCGTTCGTGAAATCCGTTCTCGAGTCCATTGCGCTCGACCAGGGACGCCGAGTCCGCATACGAGTCGGCCGTCGCGAGGGGCACCCCGCCCGCCCGCGCGACGCGCAGCTCCGCGACGTCGGACTCGTAACGCGCAGCTTCGCCGGACGCGCCGCTCGTCACGTTCTTCCAGCCCGCCGGCAGGGTGATCGTGAAGTCCGCGGCCTCGAACACCGTGCCGGTCATCGGCGCCGCCGTCAGATCGGCGATGAGCTGAGGAGCCACCGCGTATGCCGCGAACCGCACGCGTGAGATCTGATCCTGCATGACCAACGCGCTCGTGCCGAGCATCACCGCGAGCGGCACCACGGCGAGCACCGAGGGCACCAGCGCTCGCATGTTGATCGCGAGACCAGCGATCGCGCGGATGACGGTGAGGATCGCGATCGCGCCTGCGACCGGAAGCAGGTCGGGCGCGAGCAGCATCAGCAGCGCGCCGATGGGGGCGAGGAGCAGCGGAGACAGCGCGAAGCTGAAGGCGGTAAAGGCCTGGTCCAGCGTCAGGTCGCGTCTTCGGAGGAGCCGCGCCGCGTAATAGCCGACTGACGCGACGATCGCGACCGTGACGGTCAGCCGCACGCCCAGAAAGAACGAGTCGATGAGGACCGGCCCCACGAACCCGAAGGGGGAGAAGCCCTTCGACGTCAGGATCAGCGCGTCGATGGCGAGAGCCAGTGCGAACCCGGCGATGACCGAGACGAGCACGCCGGCGATGCCGTAGTGCTCGCGGGCGAGCGACCTCGCGAAATCGAACGGATGGAGGATCGAACGCAGGAGCTCGGCGCGGAACCAGGCAAGCTCCCCGGTGCTCTCCATCCGCACCGAGCCTACGGGAGCCGGTGGACGGCGTCGGCGAAGTGCAGCGCGGTTGACAAAAAAGACGACCCCCGCGTCCGGGGGCCGTCTCGTGTTCTAGGGTCGCTGGACCTTCAACGCTACCGAGCTACAGGCCTCACTTCCGGCCAAAGATGTGGGCGATCGCACAAAAGTGTGATCAATGCTCCGAACATCAGAACCGCTGGGTAGCGCTCGACCGGTGTGGCCCCCTTCCGTCGAGGGCGTCATCGATCGAGCTGAAGGACTCCGAACAACTTATGCAGCCGGACCATGACACCTCCAGTGACGTTGGTGCTTGGCCTTTTCTGCTCCGTTCCGCGGAACAACACTGTTCTACACCCGACCATGGTCGGCACGTCAAGGGGCCAACTTCGTAACGCGGAGAAGATCGCGGATCTGGCGCGGAACGACCTTGACGTCGGGCCACCATGACTCATCCGCATCGGCTCCGGCGGCGGCAGCCGCCTCGACGAGCAAGGCGACAGCACTGCGCAAGTCCGACAGGCGAACGACCTCGGGCGTGAAGGCGTGCGACTGCTCGCCCTGGTTGTGGTAATTCACATTTGGAACGGCGATGCCCGTCGCGCTCCAACCGAGGCGCACGAACGCCGAGGACTCGCAGGTGCCGCCGGTGAGCAGCGCGCGCTGCGTCGCCACGCCGGCCGCGGTGAGCTCCTCACGCGCGACGCGCAGGAAGCGCTCGGCATCGTTGTCGAACGTGTTGTACACGTCGCCGGCGCGCACGACGACACCGCGTCCCGGCGCGGCATGCGGAAGTGCGCGGCTCGCCTCCAGCGAAACGACGATCACGTCCCGGGGCAGCAGTGCGTCCTCCGCGACCAGGCGCGCACCGAACAGGCCGGTCTCCTCGCCGCGCGTGAACACGGCATGCACGTCATGCACGCGTGGATCCTCGCGCAACGCCGCGAGGACCAGCACTACGACGGCGCAGAGCGCGAGGTCGTCCGCGGCTCGCAGCCGCACCTCGTCGCCGCTCACCGCGAAAGGAACGAGATCCATCACCGCCCACTGCCCGACCCGGAGCTCGGCCTCCGCGCGGATGCGGCAATGGCCGGGCGAGTTGTGGAGGACGTCCGGCGCCGGTATGTAGCCATCGAGCGTCGCGCGGAACGGCGCGCCGTCCGCGTCGTCGTGGACAAGAACGGGGACGCTAGACGCGAAGAACTCCGGATACAACCCGCCCAGGATCCGTGCGCGACCTTCGCGGGCATGGGCCTCCGTCACCTCGAACGCGGGATGATCGGTGTGCGCGACCAGCGCGAGCGAGCGCTTCGCGTCGCCGCGCGTGACGCGTGCCGACACCTGGCCGTATGCATCTTCGTGGACGTCGAGCCCGTTCCGCTCGAGCTCGCGGCGGATCGCGCGGAGCGCGCGGAACTCGTGATACGGCGCGGTCGGCGCGGATGCGACGCGCTCGATCGTGGCGAGCGTCACGTCGATGTCCGGCAAGCGCGCCATGCAGGGCGAGGATATCGTCAGCGGTCAGTGCTCCGTCTGTACGACACGCGCCGCCGCGCGGTCGTCCCGTTCCGCCCGCTCTCGAGTCCCATCACCCTCTACGTCTGCGGCGTCACCCCATACGACACGACCCATCTCGGCCACGCGCGAACGTTCCTCGCGTTCGACGTGCTCGTGCGCCACCTCGAAGCCGGTGGGAAGCAGGTCCGCTATGCACAGAACGTCACCGACATCGACGAGTCGATCCTGCAGCGCGCGACACGTGATGGTGTGAGCTGGCGCGATCTCGGACGGCGCGAGGAGCGCGCGTTCCTCGCCGACATGCGGCGGCTCGGCTGGCGGAAGCCGGACGTGATGCCGCACGCGACACGCGAGATCCCGTCGATGCGGACGATGATCGACGTGCTCCTCGAGAAGGGCTGCGCATACGAGATCACCGGCGGCATCTACTTCGATACGTCGCGAGCGAAGCATTACGGCGAGCTCGCGCGCTTCTCGAAAACCCGCATGCGCCGCATCCTTGCCGCGCAGGATGACGCCGCCCTCGACGATCCGCAGCGCCGTCATCCCATCGACTTCGCGGTCTGGCGCCGTGTGCCAAGCGGTCCGATGTGGCCGAGCCGCCACGGCCGCGGTCGGCCGGGCTGGCACATCGAGTGCTCGGCGATGGCACTGCGGCATCTCGGTCCAACCATCGACATCCACGGTGGCGGCAGCGACCTCATGTACCCGCATCACGAGAACGAGATCGCGCAGTCGGAATGCGCGACAGGGAAGCGGCCGTTCGTCGGATGGTGGATGCACACGGGTCCGGTCCGTCTCGAAGCGGAGAAGATGTCGAAGTCCCTCGGCAACATGATCTTCGTGCGCACGGCGCTCGAGACCACGACACGGCAGGCGCTACGGCTGTATCTGCTCGACAGTCACTATCGCCGGCCGTTCGATCACGACGAGGCGGAGCTCGTGCGCGCCGGTGAGCGCGCCGCGGCGCTCGCGGAGGCTCTCGGAGGCGGGGCTGTGGGGCCCCTCGGCCGCGACGCTCTGACGCGAGAGGTCCTCGCAGCACTCGATGACGATCTCGACACGCGCACCGCGATCCGCACTCTGGAGCGCGGCGCGCACAAGGCGACCGGTCTCGCGCGGCCATCGCTGCGATACCTCGCGCGGAAAGTACTCGGCATCCTGTGAATCAGACCCAACTCCTCACCGAGATCCTGGCGCGCGAGGGCGCGGAGTCGCTGGGCTGGGAGCGCGGCCGCGCCGGCGGCTGGGTCGTTCGCTGGCTGTTGCGTCCGGCCGCGGAGCGCGTCGCGCGCGAGTTCGTGGCGTGCGATGAGGTATTCGCTTCGCGCCCGCTGCCCGATGCCGCGCGTTGGGCGCTTGATCGTTTCTCGGCCGGTGCCGAGGTCGCGGGTCTCGACAGTGTGCCGCGGAGCGGAGCGATCCTTCTGGTAGCGAATCACCCCGGCCTCACCGACGCGGTTGCGCTCATCGCGGCGCTCGATCGTCCGGACGTGCGCATCGTTGCGGCGGACTACCCGTTCCTTCACGCGATGCGTGGTCTCGGCCCGCGCCTCATCTTTCTCGGCGCG
>JBDUCG010000014.1:0-15553 GCA_040003565.1 Chloroflexota bacterium
AAGACGCGGACCGCATGGAACTTCGGGGCCTCGCGCACGCCGGCGAGCGCGCGCACGCGACGAAGGAATGCTCGCGCCAGGACGCGGCGCGGACCGTGAACGCGGGAGAGGAGTGAGGCGATCGTCGCCTCCGCCTCCCGCGCGCCACGGGCGAACTGCGCGTCCGGCGCGAGCGCCGCGGCGTCAAGACGCTGGTAGTTTGCGACCGCGCCGAGCAGATGAGTCGGGTCCTCCGCCCAGCGCGGGACGCCGAGGTCGATCTCGGCGATCGCGCGGTGACCGTAGCGCGAGAGGAACGCCTCAAGGTCTCGCTGCAGCGCCGCCGGGAGCGCGCCGCGGCGGAAGTCGGCGCTGAGGTCCGCCGGCGATCGCTCGGCCAGCGCCGCCCGCGACTGCGGATCGTCGCTGGTGCGGCGCGCGATCGCCCACAGCTCCAGATCCATCTCGGTCGTCGGGTTGAACGGAAGACCGCGGAGCACGGTCCGCATCTCATCGTCGGCGGCGACGCCGCGGAGCAAACGCGAGGCGACGTTGTATGAGAGGAAGCCCGCGGCGACCATCGCCACGAGCTTCGGGAACATTCGCGGCAGTCGCGTGAGGATGAGCCGCTCGAACGCGTCGAGCCGCTCCGCCGGAGTGGTCAGCGGGCCGAGGTCCGCCGTGACGAGCGCGTCGACCTCGCGCAGCAGTCGTTCGCGGGTGACGTCGGGACTTCGGAGCGCGCGGAGCAGCACCGGCGGCGCTCCGGTATGCGCCACCGCGCGGAGTACCCGCACAGCCGAGCGGAGGCGCGAGCCGCCGCGCGGAGCGAGGCGCGGATCCTCGAGCAGGCGCGCGAAGATGCTCGAGCTGCGCGCCTCCATCACCGACATCACGCGGACCGGCACCTCGCGCGCCGAGGCATTGCGGAGCACCCCGGTCAGATCGATCCAGAGGCGCATGCCGGCATCGACGGTGACGGATGTGCCCACGACTGGATCGGCGACGGGCCGTCCGACCATGCTCGCGAGCGCGGCGCCGATGAGGCGGAAGGTCTGCAGACCCATCGGCGTGAAGGGCTCCATCACTCCCTGCGCAACGTTCGCGGAGAAATAGACGCGGAGGTCGCGGTCGGGATCGGGAGCGTTCGGCGGCAGCGGGTACAGCGTGGTGATGTCGCGCGACTGCACGATCCACAGCTTGTCGTCGATGGCCCACTCGATGTCCTGCGGCCTTCCGAAGTGCGCCTCGATGCTCGCTCCCACGTTCGCGAGCTCGCGGAGCTGCGTGTCGTCGAGACTGTCGCCGCGGCGCTCGAGGATCGTGCCACCCGCCGTGTCGACGAGGTAATGATCGGGATTCACCGCGCCGGAGACGAGCTGCTCGCCCAGTCCACGCACCGCGTCGATCGCGGCGCGCCGCCGACGCCCGGTCATCGGATCCGCAGTGAAGAGAACTCCCGCGACCTTCGCGGCGACCATGCGCTGAACGACCACCGCAAGGCGGAGCGCGGTCTCATCGACCGTGTGGCTCGCGCGGTACGACACGGCGCGCTCGTTCCAAAGTGACGCCCAGCAGCGCCGCACGGCATCCTCGAGCGCGTCCTCACCCTCGACGTCGAGGATCGTGTCCTGCTGCCCGGCGAAGCTCGCCTCGGGCAGATCCTCCGCCGTGGCGGACGAGCGCACCGCGACGCGGCCGCCGCCGAGCGCGCGGTACGCATCGCGCACCGCTGCCGCGACGTGCGGCGGCACCGGCGCCTGCGTCAGGCGTCTGCGTGCATCGACCGTGTCGCTCGGATCGACACCCGCGGCGCGCGCGGCGGCGGCGTACGCGCCGGTCGTGATCACGAAGCCGTCGGGTACCGCGAAACCGGCCCGGATGAGCTCGCCGAGATTCGCGCCCTTCCCCCCGGCGACACCGAGGTCGCCAGCGCCGAGGGCGGACAAAGGGACGACGAGAGATTCATTCATGGCGACGGGGAAGCGCTAACGCCCGAAGCGCGGGAAGGCGTCCTGGCCGGGGTACCGCGCGGCGTCCTGAAGCTCGATCTCGATCTCCATGAGCCGGTTGTATTTCGCGTTGCGCTCGCTGCGTGACAGCGATCCGGTCTTGATCTGTCCGGTGTTCAGCGCGACCGCGAGGTCCGCGATCGTCGTGTCCTCGGTCTCACCCGAGCGGTGCGAGATCACGGTCGCGTAGCCCGAGCGGTGGGCGAACTCGACCGCGTCGATCGTCTCGGTGAGCGTGCCGATCTGATTGAGCTTGATGAGCACGGCGTTGGCGACCTCTTCGGTCACACCGCGCCGGATGCGCTCGATGTTCGTGACGAACAGATCGTCGCCCACGAGCTGGAGCTTATCGCCGAGCTTCGTCGTCAGGTGCTTCCAGCCCGTCCAGTCGTCCTCGGCGAGACCATCTTCGACGGACACGAGCGGATACTTCGCGCACCACGCGGCGTAGCGGTCGGTCATCGCGGCCGCGTCGAGCGAGGTCTTCTCGCGAGCGAGCGCGTACTTGCCGGCGCTGAAGAGCTCGGTCGCCGCGGGGTCGAGCGCGATCGCGACGTCCTCGCCGGCACGGTACCCCGCTTTCTCTATCGCCTGCAGGATGAGGCGGATCGGCTCCTCGTTGTCCTTGAGCCCGGACGGCGCGAAGCCTCCCTCGTCACCGACACCCGTTCCCATACCGCGATCGTGGAGGATCGCCTTCAGGGCGTGGAACACTTCCGCGCCCGTGCGGACCGCCTCGCGGAACGACGTCGCGCCGATCGGCGCGACCATGTACTCCTGCATGTCGGCGGAGTCGGTCGCGTGCTTGCCGCCGTTGAGGATGTTCATGAGCGGCACCGGCAGCGTGCGCGCGAGCGGTCCGCCGAGATAGCGATACAGGGGAAGGCCCACCGCGTTCGCCGACGCACGTGCGCACGCGAGCGAGACGCCCAGGATCGCGTTCGCTCCGAGCTTCGACTTGTTCGGCGTGCCGTCGAGCTCGAGGAGCAGCTTGTCGATGGCGGCCTGGTCGGCGGCATCCTCGCCCATCAGCTCCGGAGCGATGACGTCGTCGACGTTGCTCACCGCTTTGCGGACGCCCTTGCCGCGGTAGCGCGCCTTGTCGCCGTCGCGCAGCTCGACCGCCTCGTGCGCTCCGGTCGACGCGCCCGACGGCACCATCGCCGTTCCGCTGGAGCCGTCGGCCAGGATGATGTCGACGGCGACGGTGGGATCGCCACGCGAGTCGAGGATCTCTCGCCCGCGGATCATCTCGATCGTGGTGTCGCTCATGCGTGGACCTCCGCGCGGTCCGGGATCGCCGCGACGCCCGGCAGCGTCTTGCCCTCGATGAGCTCCAGCGAGGCGCCGCCACCCGTCGACACGTGCGTCATCTTCTCCGCGAGCCCGAGCTCCTCGACGGCCTGCACCGACTCGCCGCCGCCCACGATCGTCACGGCCCCACTCGAGGCGAGCAGCTCCGCGACACGCTTCGTTCCCGTCGCGAACGCGGGGATCTCGAACACCCCGAGCGGCCCGTTCCAAAAGATCGTCTTCGCGCCGCCGATCTCCCGCGCGTAGCGCTCGATGGTCTTCGGACCGACATCCACGATCGCCGCCTCGTCGGGCACGTCGTCGACGTTCTTCGTCGACACCGCGAGCGCGCCGGCTTCGTCGACGGACGGCGCGCAGAGCACGTCGTCCGGCAGCAGAACGCGCTTGCCCTGCGCTTTGGCGTCCTCGAGGATCCGGAGCGCCTCGTCGGCGCGATCGGGCTCCGCAAGGGAGCGGCCGATCCTGCGACCCGTCGCGAGCAGGAACGTATTCGCCATCCCGCCACCGATCGCGAGCGAGTCGACGCGCCCCAGCAGCGCGCGCAGCACGTCGATCTTGGTGCTGACCTTCGCGCCGCCGATGATCGCGAGGAACGGCCGGCGCGGCGCGTTCATCAGGCCGCCGAGCGCGAGCAGCTCTTTCTCGAGGAGCAGGCCCGCGTATGCGGGGAGGATCTTGGCCACACCCTCCGTCGACGCGTGCGCGCGGTGCGCCGCGCCGAAGGCGTCGTTCACGTAGAGGTCATAGCCGCTCGCGAGCTCCTTCGCGAACGCGGCGTCGTTCTTCTCCTCCTCGGGATGGAAGCGGACGTTCTCGAGCAGCACGACGTCGCCGGAACGGAGCTTCCTGATGGCGTCGCGCACGTCGGGACCGACGCAGTCGGACAGCAGCGGGACATTTCTTTCGAGGAGCTCGCCGAGCCGCTGCGCGACCGGCCGCAGGCTCTGCTTGGGATCGGGCCCCTTCGGCCGGCCGAGGTGCGAGCAGAGCGCGATGGCAGCACCGTGGTCGACCAGATATCGCACGGTCGGAAGGAACGCTCGGAGTCTCGAGTCGTCCGCGACCTCCATCGCGCCGTCGTCAGCGTGAGAAGTCTTCAAAGGACAGTTGGCGTCCACGCGCACCAGGACCTTCTTCCCGGACGGGTCGACGTCCCGGACGGTCCGCTTTGAGAAGCCCGTCAACTACCGCGAGCCAGCGGCCGCGGGCACCCGCATCTTCGACGCGACGAACGCGGTGATGTCAGCGAGACGGCAGGCATAGCCCCACTCGTTGTCGTACCAGGAGATCACCTTGACCATATCGCCGAGGACGATCGTGTCGATCGCGCTCACGATCGTGGAGCGGTCATCGCCTTTCAGGTCGCTCGAGACGAGAGGCTCTTCGGTGTAACCCATGATGCCTTTGAGCGCGCCCTCGCTCGCGCGCTTGAATGCTGCGTTGACCTCATCCTTCGTGACCTCTCGCCCAAGCGTGGCCACGAAGTCCACCACAGACACGGTCGATGTCGGCACGCGGAAGGACATCCCCGCGAACTTGCCCTTGAGGTCAGGGATCACCAGCGCGATGGCCTTTGCCGCTCCCGTCTCCGACGGAACGATGTTCTCCGCGGCGGCGCGAGCGTCACGCGGCTCCTTCGCCGCGGTGTCGAGCGTGCGCTGCGAGTTCGTGTATGAGTGAACGGTGGTGAGGAAGCCCTTCTTGATGCCGAACTCGTCGTTGAGGATCTTTGCGACCGGCGCGAGGCCGTTCGTGGTGCACGACGCGTTGCTGATGATGTTGTGCTTCGCGTCGTCGTACACGCTCTCGTTGACGCCGAGCACGACGGTGAGGTCCTCGTTCTTCGCGGGCGCCGAGATGATGACCTTCTTCGCGCCGGCGTCGATGTGCGCCTTCGCCTTGGTCGCGTCGGTGAAGAAGCCGGTCGATTCGATGACGATGTCGACGCCCAGCGCCTTCCAGGGGAGCTTCGCGGGATCCTTCTCCTGCAGCACCTTGATGCTCCGGCCGTCGATCACGAGCGAGTCGGCAGTGGCCGAGACCTCGCCTTTGAAGTTCCCGTAGTTCGTGTCGTGCTTGAAGAGATAGGCGTTCATCTGGGGGTCGGTGAGATCGTTGACGGCGACGACCTCCAACTCAGGGCGGCGCTCGAGGACCGCCTTCAGGAACTGGCGGCCGATCCGTCCGAAACCGTTGATGCCGATGCGTACACCCATGGCTGACCCCCCTTGTGGCTTGAGACTAAAGGAACCACTCCCCTCGCCCCGAGAGCCGCTCGCGGGCCGCCAGCGCCGCGCCGAGCATGCCGACATCCCCTCCGAGGGCCGCGGGCACGACGCGCACCGCGGCGGCCGGTGCGCGGAACGCGCGCTCCGCGATGCCGCGGCGGATCGGCTCGAGCACGTGGCTCGGTTGTCTGTCCGCGATGGAGCCGCCGACGACGATGAGCGCTGGATTCAGCACATTCACCAGGCCGACCGCGAGGTTCGCGAGCGCGCGCTCCGCGCGTTCGACGATCGTCATCGCGCGAGCGTCGCCGCGCAGCGCCGCGGCGAAGACCTCCGCCGTGTCCGCAACGCCGTACGCGTCGGCCATGTTGCGACCGGCGGCGAAGGATTCGGCGCAGCCGAACGACCCGCACCCGCAGCGCGGCAGATCGCTCGCCGGTTCCAGCGAGGTGCTCAGCTGGAACGCGACGGGCCAGTGGCCGATCTCGCCCGCGGTGTTCGTCGCGCCGCGCAGCATGCGACCGCCGCTGACGATCGACCCGCCGAGACCCGTGGACACCGTGACGTAGACGAAGTCACGCGCGCCACGCGCCGCGCCGACGGCGAACTCAGCGACCGCGGCCATCGCGGTATCGCGGTCGACGAAGACGGTGAGGCCGTCGAGCGCGTCCGACACGCGCGCTGCGAGCGGGAACTCCTTGAACCCGACGAGATTGGGTGCCTCATGGACCAGACCCGTGCGGTGGTCGAGCGGACCGGGCGCGGCGAGACCGACCGCAACGATCTCGTGTAGCGGCAGCCCCGCCTCGCGCGCGGTCGCGCGCATGGACTCCGCGAGCGCGCTGACGATCGAGTCCGCGCCGTCGCGCGGGGTGCGACGCTCGTCACGCGCCACGATCTCGTGACGGTCGCCGTCAAGCGTGGCGATGACCGCGCGGATGTGCGTTCCGCCGAGGTCGACGCCGAGGTAATGGTTGTCGCTCAGACTCTGGGAAGCTTGCCCGCGAGCTCGGTTGATTGGAGCACGCTGGCGTCGCCGAGCATCACGCTCTTCGTCGCGGCCTTGTACCCCTTCTTCGCCTTGTCCTTGCCGAACGTCTTCTCGGCATCGGCGAAGATCGTCGTCACGAGCAGCGCGAGATACGGAAGCGCCTGCGAGTCGGCGAGCTGCTCGCGCTCCAGCGCTTCGACGTCGATCAGATCGTCGACGATCGGTAGTGGGCGATCGATCGGATCGGCCTGCTCGTCGACACGCATGAGCAGGTTCGCGATGCGCTCTTCCAGGCGGCCCTTGCCGTACTGACCGCTGTTGTATTCGGCGATCAGCGCATTCGCGAGCGCCGCGATCATGCCGACTCGGCTACCGCGGATGCCCGCGGTCGGCAGCGGGTTGCCGGCGACGGGCGGCGCGGCCGGCTTCTCGCGGCCGAAGCCGAATAGACCCTTCTTCTTCTTCTCCGGCAGCGGCGTGGGTGGCGGGCTCCACTCCTCGACCGGCGGCGTGCCCGGCTCGGGGATGCTCATCGCGGACGTGCGCCGGTCAGCGCCAGGAGGGCTTCCCCACGGATCCGCCGAGGTCGGCGCGACCCACGTCTCCTTCTGAGGTGTGACTGTCTCGGCGGTCGGGGTCGACGAGCGCGGGGCAGGCGTCACCGGTGGCGGCGCGCCCCAGGGATCGTCGGTCGACGGAGCGGCAGGCTGCGCCTTCGGCGGGGCGGTCCAGCGCTCGGCCGACGGCGCGGGTTCGGGCGGCGTCCCCCAGTGATCGGACCCGGCCGCTGGAGTGGCCCACGAGCTGAGCGGAGGCTCCGCCGGCGCAGGCGCTTCGGGCTCGGCGGGCGCAGGACCGAAGATCCCCGAGAGCGCGCTGAGCCGGTCGTCCGTCTCCGGGGCTGGCTGCGCGACGTCGGGCGTGATCCAGTCTGGCGCGGGCGCCGGCGCTCCGGGCGCGGTCTTCCAGCCGGGTATGACCTCGGAGCTAGGCGCCGGCTCGGAAGGCGTCATCGTCCAGTCGTCGGCCGGTAAGGCTTGATCGGGTGTGATCCAGTCCTGGACCGGCGGCGGGATCTCCTGTCCGGCCGCGACCTCCGGCTCGGAGTTGAATCCCCCGGCGCTGGAAGGCGCGAACGTGTCCGCCGGCGTGTCGAACGTGGGCGCCTCATACGGAGGCGCCTCGTAGGCGGGCGCTTCGTAGGCAGGCGCTTCGTAAGCAGGCGCCTCTGCCGGGGGTGGCTCGTACGCTGGCGTCTCTGCGGCTGCGGCCTCGTACGTCGGGGTCGGTGGTGCTGGCGCCTCATACGTCGGGGTCGGTGGTGCCGGCGCCTCGTAGGCGGGAG
This sequence comes from Chloroflexota bacterium, assembly GCA_040003565.1. Taxonomy (GTDB): domain Bacteria; phylum Chloroflexota; class Limnocylindria; order P2-11E; family P2-11E; genus CF-39. Next base: position 7,870 of record JBDUCG010000014.1, read on the forward strand.
CCTGTGGCGCGGGTGTCCGCCTCGGCGCGATCTCGATCACGCCGTCGCGGACCAACGCCGCCAGCGACGTCAGCGCCGCGCCGGCATCGAGATGCAGCATCGAGGCGATCGCGTTCACGTCGCGCTCGCCGTTCACCGCGAGCACGAGCCGCCAGCGCTCTGAGGTGAGGGTCACGGCCCCCTGCTCGACGGCGCGCTCCGACAGGCGCAGCGGCAGGTCGTCGCTGGGTATGAGCGACCGAAGCTCTTCGACGCGCTTCCGCTCGGCTTCGCGCTCGGCCTCCGCTTTTTGGCGTGCGGCCTCTCGCTCTTCTTCGGCCTTTCGGAGCGCTTCTTCCTTCGCCCGCTTCGCCTCCGCGGCTTTGCCCAGCAGCTCGTCGAGAGTTCCATCGAGGTTCGCGGGCGGCGCGTCGTCCCACGGCGTGAATTCGAACTCGGCCCCATCGAGCGCAAAGATCGCGCCCAGCGCGAGCAGCGGCTCTTCGTCGTCGAGCACCGCGGTCACGACGCGCCCCTCGGCGATACCGAAGGCGCCGACCCGGTCGCCCGCGCGCACCTGCAGCTCGCCGGTCTTCTTTGTCTGTGTCAGGAGATCCAGGACCGATCGCAGCGGGAAGTCCTGGACATTCCCGCGCAGTGTCATCGGAGCGCGACCTGCGTGGCCTTGTCGAAAACGTGAAGCTTCTTCAGATTGAAGCCCACTCGCAGCGGCGCCCCGGGTCGGGTCTGCGTATTGGTGGATACACGCGCCACGAAGGTCTGCCCACCCGCCGAGAGTTGAAGCTGCAGCTCATTCCCCAGGAATTCCACGACTTCCACACGAGTCTCAACGGGCAAATGCCCGTTCTGCTGCGAGCTGGCGAGATCGTCGATGTCCTCAGGGCGAATGCCGAGGACCACGTCGCGGCTGACGGCTTCAGCGGCCTTGCCCTTCACCGGTGCGCGGAAGAAGCCCGCGTCGGCGACCGCGCTGCCCCCGTCGCCGACGACCTTCGCGTCGAAGAAATTCATGGACGGCGATCCGATGAAGCCCGCGACGAAAAGATTGTTCGGACGCTCGTGAAGGTTCTCCGGAGTGTCCAGCTGCTGGAGCTCCCCCGCGCTCATCACCGCGATGCGGTCGCCCATCGTCATCGCCTCGACCTGATCGTGCGTGACATAGATGGTCGTACGCCGGAGACGTTGATGGAGCTTCTGCAGCATCGCGCGCGTCTGGATGCGCAGCTTCGCGTCGAGGTTCGACAGCGGCTCGTCCATCAGGAACACCGCGGGCTCGCGCGCGATCGCGCGGCCGACGGCGACGCGTTGCCGTTGACCACCGGAGAGCTCCTTTGGCTTCCGCTTAAGCAGCTGTCCGATCGACAGCATCTCGGCGACCTCGTTCACGCGCCGCTCGATCTCGTTCTTCGCGACGTTGCGGAGCTTGAGTCCGAACGCGATGTTGTCGTAGACGCTCATGTGCGGATAGAGCGCGTAGTTCTGGAAGACCATCGCGATGTCCCGATCCTTGGGCGCGACGTCGTTGACGCGTCGTTCGCCGATGAAGATGTCGCCGCTGCTCTGCTCCTCGAGCCCCGCGAGCATCCGCAGCGCCGTCGTCTTGCCGCAGCCCGAAGGGCCCACGAGGACGAGGAACTCTTCGTCGCGGACCGCCAGATTGAGGTCCTTGACCGCGCTCGTCTCGCCGAACTTCTTGTTGACGTGGTCGTAGGTCACGGTCGCCATAGGCGTTGGAGTTTAGGTCACGGACGGTCCGGCAGTAGCCGGGAGAACAGCGACCCGAAGCGCGTCGTCGCCGGATCGACCAGGCTCACGCGCGCCTTGACCGCGTCGTCCCGTGACCGGTCGGCACCGGCCCGCAGGCGAACGAGGACACGCACGCGGTAGGCGACCGCGGCCGGCGGCGGATCGAGCGCTACGAACAGCACGCGGGTCTCGCCGGGAGCGACGGCCTCGCTGTCGGCGATGGCGATCTGGCGGGGCCGGCCCGTCGCCGTCGCGTAGTACGCGACCCGGGCGAACGCCTCGCGCACGTCGCCGTCGGCGACGCTCAGCCGCACCGCGAGCGCGCGCTCGGGCGGCAGCGGACGGAGCTCGCTCTCGATGCCCCACGCCCGGCCGCTGGGCACGCCGAGCGTGAACGCGCCGGCCTCTTCCTCCAGGGAGGCGCGCGGCGTCGTCCGGCGGAAATTCGTCCGATCGTCATCGGCCAGCGCGGGCCCGGCGACGACGCCGAGCAGGATGAGGGCGAGCGGTATGGTCCAGCGCACGTCGCGACGTTAGGCCGCCCGCGGGGTCGTGTCTGTCCCTCGCGTGTCACACGTTCATGCGACGAAGGGGCACACGAAAGAGGGACCTCGTTCACGCGAGGCGGATGAGGTACGTCCCGATCTCGTGCGGAGCGAGGCGGACCTGCAGCGATCCGCCTCCGATGCTCGGCGGCGCAGCGGTGCGGACGACGTCCAGTCCCGTGTTGCCGAGGTCGACCTCGCCCTCACGCAGGTCGACCGCACGTGCGCTCGCGACCGCACGTGAGAAATGGACGGTCGCCTCGCCATACGCCTTCGTCGGATTGAACACGCGGAGAACGAGGGCTCCATCCGGTCCCGCGCGAAGCGCCGAGGGCTGCAGGACCGAGTCTCGGTCCAGCGAATAGAAGGAGTGAGACCCCGATGCGTCGCCCCGTGAGAGCCATGGCGGCGACAGGAACTCTCGGATCTCCCGCGCGGCGCGAGGCAATGTCATCTCGCCGCCGAGCGGAACCACGCAGTAGCGGTAGGTCCGTTCGCCGATGCACTGCGCGCTCGGCGTCGCGAGCGCCGGTCCCGCATGCCCCTTGCGCTCTGGCAGATCGCCACGGGAAAGCCAGCCGACCGCACGGAGCAGCGTGATCGCGATGGTGCGTCCGTCGTGCAGCACCGCGTACTCGCGGAGGCCGTCGACCCCGACGGCGATGCCGCGCGTCGCGCCCTCGACGGCGACCAGATCGTGGACGCAGCGCTCCGGTGTCGGCTGCTCGATCCAACCCGGGCGCGGCGCGACGCGCGTCTGGCGTTCGAGCCACGAGAACGCGGCGCCGGCCACGTGGGTCAGCGAGCGCGTGCCCGTCTCACAGAGCACGCGCAGCCGATGATCGCGGGACTGGTTGTCGACGACGAGCCGCACGTCGACGCGCCGCGCGCCGGCGTCGAGCGAGATCTCGGCGTGCACCGGGCACGCGACCAGATCGGGCGTCCGAGCGAGGCGGTCTTCGCGTAGACCCGCCGGGAGGCGGAGCGCGTAGTCGACGGTCACCGTGGCTCGGTCGCCGACGACCGCGGTGCGGCAGGTACCGACGAGATCGCGCGACCCAAGCGTGGGGCCCGCATAGGAATAGGTGTATTCGTCGCCCCGGTCGCCTTCGTCCAGCAGGGCACCGTGCGGGCCGGACCGGTCTCCCGTGACACGGTCGATGACCATGAACGAGCCGTCCAGCGCGACCTCGACGCGGAACGCCTCGTTCTCGATGACTCCGTCCTCCGGCGACGACACGCCCGCGCCGTCCGCCCGGCGGGCCGACGCCGTGCCGAGCGCGGCGCAGCGAACCCGCGTTGGCTTTCCGTCGAGCGTGACCACCGCGTCGCGCTCCCATGGCACCGCGCTCCACACGACCGGCGCGTTCCCGCTTCCGCCGAGCGAGCGCTCGAGACGGGCCGCGAGCGCCTCGCCGTCCCGGCGGACGCGCGCGAAGCGCGGCGCCATGTCCACGTCGTGCACGGCATCGATCGAACATCCGCAGATCGAGTCGTGTGGGTGGTTCTGCAGCAGGGTGCGCCAGAGCGAGCGCACCTCCTCGCGCGCGCCGCCGCCGGTGAGCGCGTCGAGAGGCTCGCAGCGCTCGAGCAGCAGCCGCTCGCAGGCGACGTTCTCCTGCTTGATCCACACGCGCATGGAGTTGACGCCGCGCAGGATCGGCCGGTAACGGCCGCTCACCATCTCGCCGACCACCGTCCCGCGCGGCTCCGACATCTGCGCCTCGTATTCCTCGAGGCTCGCGATGCGCACCACGGTCCTCGGCGCGGCTTCGTGCAACGCCTCGACCGCCTCGGGCAGACGCGGATACGCGTCGACGTGATCGTCGCCGACCATGAAGAGCAGCGACGGGCCGTTCGCGTATGCGGTCGTCACGTCCAAGAGACGGCCCACGCTCCGGCGCAGGCGCGATCGCAGCTCGTCGCGCGTCTCGTTGAGATCGCCGACCAGATGCAGTCCGCCGGAGTAGTGATCGACCAGATGCGTTGCGATCACACGATCGCCGGATGGCGCCTGCCACCGGAACTCCGCTCCGACGCGTTCTCCCTCGTCGCCGATGCCGCGCGAGAAGACGTAGGAGCTGTACCCGAAGCCGCGCAGCAGCTGCGGTGTCTGCGCGGGATGGCCGAACGGATCCGCGACGTAGCCGACGCGCATCGCGCGCCCGAATGACGCCGAGACGCGCAGCCCCTCCTGGAAGTTGCGGACGAGCGACTCGCCCGAGACGAGCAGGTTGTCGGCGAGCACGTACCACGGTCCGATGAAGAGACGCTCGGCGCGGACCAGCGCCTCCAGCCGCGGCCGATCGGCCGGCCGCTTCTCGAGATAGTCCTCGGCCCAGATGGTGTGGCCATCGAAGGTGAATGAACGGAACGTCGTATCGCGCTCCAGGAGATCGAGAAGCTTCGAGACCATCGGCACCAGTCGCGCGCGATACCCCTCGAAGCGCTCGTACCACTCGCGGTCCCAGTGCGTGTGCGGCACGACGAAGGCGCGCCACGGGACGCGTCTGCGGAGCAGGGCCACGGCGTACGGCGCCGTGAGACCGGAGATCGTTCCGATGATCGCGCCGGCGGTGACATCGATCGGGTAGTGGACGCCGACGGCGACGCGCTCGAAGGCGACGGCGAACGCGAAGAGGAGAGCGGGAAGTCGCCATGCCGGCGCGACCTGCCCGAGCGCCACCGCGGCTCCGAACGCGAACGTGGCGTCGCCCGAGGGGAACGAGAAGCTCGTCGGCTCGTCGATGAGCGGGCGCGGAAGATCGAGCACGACGGTGAACGGCCGCGGCCTACGCACGACGAGTTTGAGGAGCTCGGAGGTGAGCCAGCCGTCGCACAGGCCGAGATAGACGGTGAGCGCGGCCCAGAGCCCGCGTCGGCCCCAGCCGCGCGAGCGTGCGATGAAGATCCCAGCGATCCACCAGATGAAGCCGTTCCAGTTGAGGTACGCGGTGACGATCGCGAGGAACGCGAGCACGAGGTTGTTCGCGACCGCGGTGACGATCGCGCTGTAGAGCTGCCGGTCGAAGGCGAAGACGGAGTCCATCAGCGGCGCACGTGCCGCCAGATGAAGATGCCCACGGCCGCGACGATGACCGCTGCGATCAGGTAGTCGAGGCCCTTCAGCGAGTGCTTCAGATCGAGCCAGTGGTCACCAAGCTGCATGCCACCCCAGACCAACAGCATCACCCAGGGGAGCGCGCCGAGGATCGAGAACAGCGTGAAGCGCCACAGCGGCATGCGCGCGATCCCCGCTGGGACGGAGATAAAGGTGCGCACGATGGGCAGCATCCGCGAGAAGAACACCGTCGCCTCACCGAACCTCGCGAACCACCGTTCCGCGAGCTCGAGGTCGTGCGCGCTGATGAGCGCATATTTCCCGAATCTCTCGACCAGAGGCCGACCGCCATACGCTCCGATCGCGTAACTAGCGAGCGAGCCGAGCGTGTTCCCGAGGACGCCCGCGAAGACCGCGCCCCAATAGCTCCAGGGCGCCGACGTGAGCGGCTCGACGAGTCCACGCGACACGCTCCATCCGGCGAACGGAAGGATCAGCTCGGATGGCAGGGGGATCGCGCAGCTCTCGATGGTCATCGCGATGACGACGCCGATGTAGCCGAACCGCTCGTAGAGCGATTCGAGCAAGGGAAGAACGATCGCGTCGAGCGCTTCGAGCACCTCGGTATGATGGCCTCACGACGGGAAGGGTGCGTGAACTCACTTGGGGAGGACGCATGCCCAACGATCAGATGACTCTCGACCAGCGCCTGAGGGACGGGCTCGCCGAGATCGGCGCGGCCGATGTCGTCGTTGGCATCCCAAGCTTCCGCAACGCGGCGACGATCGGCCACGTCGCGGCGACCGCGGCCAAGGGTCTGCGCACGCACTTCGCGGGCGCGAAGGTCGCGATCGTGAACGCGGACGGCGGGTCGGAGGACGGCACGCCCGATCGCGTCGTCGAAGGCGCCGCCGGCGTCCCCGTCGCCGTGGGTCGTTACATCGGTCCGCCGGGCAAGGGCTCGGCCTTCCGTGCGATCTTCACCGCGGTCGGCATGCTCGGGGCGCGCGCATGCGCGGTCGTCGACAGCGATCTGCGCAGCATCACACCGGATTGGATCGGCCGGCTCCTCATGCCGATCACGAGCGGCGAGGCCGACTACATGGCCCCGCTGTACGCGCGTCACAAGCACGACGGCACGATCACGAACTCGGTCGCATACCCGCTGACCCGAGCGCTCTACGGGCTGCGCGTGCGGCAGCCGATCGGCGGGGAGTTCGGCTTCCGCGCTGACCTCGCGCGCGCGTACCTCGAGCAACCCGTGTGGGACAGCGACGTCGCGCGCTTCGGCATCGACATCTTCATGACCACGACGGCGATCGCGCGCCGTGCGCGCCTCGCGCAGGCGTTCCTCGGCGCGAAGGTGCACGACCCGAAGGATCCGGCGGCCGACCTCGGCCCGATGTTCACGCAGGTCGTTGGCACGCTCTTCCGGCTCGCGGCCGACAACGAGCCGATGTGGTCGAAGGTTCAGGGATCGACGGACGTGGCCCTGATCGGCGATCCGATCCCGGTCGAGCCCGAGGCGGTCCCAGCGGACCCGGCGCGCCTGCGCGAGCGATATGACGCAGCGAAGGGCCAGTACGAGGCGACGTGGCGCGAGATCCTGTCCGCGCCGGTGCCCGCGACGATCGACGCGGTGGCGTGGGCGCGCATCGTGTTCGATCACCTGGGCGCCGCGCTGCGGCGTCCGGCCGCGAGCCAGGAGCTCGCGCGCTCGTTGCTCCCGCTCTACCAGCTGCGGACCGCGTCGTTCATCGAAGAGGTCCGCGACATGTCCACGACGCAGTCGGAGACCGTGATCGAGGATGGGGCGCGCGCGATGGAAGCCGAGAAGGTCCGCTTCATCGACAGGCGTGGACAGGAGAACGCTGCGAGGAGCGCGTCCACCGCGTGAGCGTTTCCCTCAAAGAAGACGCACTCGTACTGATCACGGAGAACGACGGGTCACTCGCGCTCGGGAGCGCGAGTCCGTTCGGGCTCTACTACCACGACACGCAGTTCCTCTCCGGATACGCGCTGCGGGTGAACGGCTCGCCACCGATCCTGCTGTCGGCCAACACCGAGCAGAACTACGTCGCGACCTTCCAGCTGATGCGCTCGGAGGGCGCGACCGTCGGCACCGCGCGTCATGCCGCCGAGGCGCTGTCGATCCGGCGCACGCGCTTCCTCGCGGACGGCCTACGCGAGCGCATCGGGATCCTCAACGCGAACCCGCGCGCCGTCCGCGTCGCGGTCGAGCTCGAGTTCGAAGCGTCCTTCCGCGACATGTTCGCCGTGCGCGGCTACCGCGAGGTCGCCGCGACGCCGCTCGAGATCAAGCGCGGACCGC
>JBDUCG010000175.1:0-4575 GCA_040003565.1 Chloroflexota bacterium
GACATCGCCGGCAGGATCTCTACCACCTTCGCCGTGCTGAGGTCGGCGTTCTGTTCTAAGAAGCGGGCGTCCTCGCCGTCCACGAACACGGTGACGAAGCGGCCGAACGAGCCGTCGCGCAGGACGCGGGCACCGAGCTCGGGATAGCGCGCGGCGATCTCCTGCTGGAGCGACGCGAGATCCGTCGCGTCCAGCTCGATCGTCCGTTCGCCGCCGACGGCGGATCGGAGCGGTGTGGGAAGGCGGACGGTGACGCTCACCCGAGCACCTCCTCATACGAGAGGCGGAACGCGTCGGCGTCAGCGTCGATGACCGGCCCGAGCGCGCGCTCTTCCGGACCGCCCTTGTAGCCGTTGCCGGTGAGATACAGCACGACCGTCTCGCCGGGGTGGAAGACGCCGCGCGCGGCGAGCTGCTTCGCGGTCGCGACGACGACGCCGCCCGCGGGCTCGACGAGCACGCCCTCGGTCGTCGCGAGCAGCGATGCCGCTTCGCGGATCTCGTCGTCGCTCACCGACGCCGCGCTGCCGCGCGTGTCGCGGATGATCTTCACCGAGCCGTCGCCGTCCGCGGGTGCGCCGATGGCGAGCGACTTCGCCAGCGTCTCGGGCCGGCGCACGGGTTCGACCGGCCGCCAGTTGTCGAGGACCGCGTCCGACACCGGTGCGCAGCCCGCGGGCTGCGCGGCGTGGATGTGGAAATGCGACTCGGGGACCAGGCCGGTCGCGCGAAGCTGGTTCGCGGCGGTCGCCTGTCGCGTGAGGAGCGCGCCCGAGCCAACGGGCACGACGATGTGATGTGGCAGTCTCCAACCGAGCTGCTCCGCACATTCGAACAGGACGGTCTTGCTCCCCTCCGCGTAATACGGACGCAGCGTGAAGTTCACGAATCCCCAGCCATATTCGTCGGCGAGCCGGCCGCAGAGCCGATTGACCTGGTCGTACGAGCCGCGCACGCGCACGACGGTCGCGCCATACGCGGCCGCGCTCGCGATCTTTCCGGACTCGATGTCGGCGGGCACGAACACGAAGGCGCGAAGACTGTTGCGCGCCGCCGCCGCGGCGACCGCACCCGCGAGATTGCCGGTGGACGCGCACGCGATCGTGTCGAGCCCGAGCTCGAGCGCGCGCGCGAGAGCCACGGACACCGGACGATCCTTGAACGAGAGCGTCGGATTGCGCGTGTCGTCCTTCAGGTACAGCTGCTCGATGCCCAGCGCCGCCCCGAGGCGCGGCGCGGCGATGAGCGGCGTCCAGCCCACTGGAAAATGTGTCGCGGGCGCGGCTACAGGCAGCAGCGGCGCGTAGCGCCAGAGCGAGAACGGCCCGTGCTCGATGTCGCGACGCAGCGTCTCGGCGTCGAACACGGTGAGGTCGTACTCGGGCTCGATCGGGCCGAGGCACTCGCCGCACACGTAGCGCTCGTCGGCCGGTTGCAGCACGCCGCAGGCTCGACAGCGCAGCCCGCGAAGTGCGGTGGTCTCCCTGATCGTCGTCGCCATTTCCGTTCTCCCCTTACAAAATCAAAAGGCCTCCCGAACGGGAGGCCTGTAGTGCCGATGGACGCGAGGACAGGTCGGCTCAGCCTCCCAAACGCGTAGCAGGCCCCGCCAGGGGGGCCATCGGCATGGACATCGAGATCCGCTGCGCCATCGTCCATAGACCGTAGCGACGAGCGCACACCCGCGTCAACCGCGGTCGTCAGGCCTCGGGCAGGTTGCACAAGGTCCATACACTCGCTTTACCAAAGGGGAGGGCGATCACGTGAGTTTTCAGGACAAGACCTTGACCTGTCGCGACTGCGGCCAGGAGTTCATCTGGACGGCCGGAGAGCAGGAGTTCTACGCGTCACGCGGACTTCAGAACGCACCGAGCCGTTGCCCGGCCGACCGCGCGGCACGCCGCGCCGGTGGTGGTGGTGGTGGTGGCGGCGGTGGTGGTGGCGGTTACGGCGGCGGTCAGCGCGAGATGTTCAGCGCTGTCTGCAGCAACTGCGGCAAGGAAGCGCGCGTCCCGTTCCAGCCGCGCGGCGACAAGCCGGTGTACTGCTCCGACTGCTTCGAGCAGAAGCGGCCGCAGCGGAGCAACTACTAGCCGGCTCCATGCGCCCAGTCCGCGTAATTTAGGAAGTCGACATCGCCGGGTGATCTGCCGAGCTGCGTGAGCAGCTGCGCGGACTCCGACCGATGCTGGTGGCTGTGCGTGACCATGTGAACGAGGAAGTACCAGAGCGGGAATTGGTCCTTCCTGCCGACGTTCTCGTCGAGATCGGCGCTCCGCGCGAGCGCGTCATCATCTAGCGACGCGACCCACGCGCGCATCTCGACCTCATCGCGCTTCCAGTGATCCACGAGAGCCGCGACGGTTTGGTAATCGGAGACGGGCAGCGTCTTCTTCCATTCCTCGTCGGGACGCCGCTGCAACCGGCGGCGCCAGCTCATCTCCACATCCAACGTGTGCACCAGCGTGGCGCGCAGATCGCGTCCCGCGATCACCGATGTCAACCTGAACTGCGCATCGGTCAGACGCGCGGCGCTCTCGAGCACCCGGCGGTTCGCCCAGTACATGTAATCGAGAAGCGTCGCGAGCTCGCGCTGCCGCATCGTTCGATGCTATCCGCCCCTAGGATGGTCCCATCGAGACGATCTGGCGCCCGAGCGAAGAGACGATCGCCCGCGCGAACATCACGCGTTACATGCAGTGGCTCGCACGCGAGCGCGAGCTGCATCTCACTTCCTACCAAGAGCTGTGGCGCTGGTCGGTCGCGGATCTCAACGGCTTCTGGTCCTCGATCTGGGACTACTTCACCGTCCGATCGAGCCGCCGCTACGAGCGCGTGCTCGCTCGCGATGTCATGCCCGGCGCATCGTGGTTCCCCGGCGCCGAGCTGAGCTACGCCGAGCACGCGCTCGCGCGACGCGACGACCATCCCGCCCTGATCGCGCGCTCGGAGACGCGGGGTCTCGATCAGTCGACGACGGTCACGTACGCGAAGCTCGCGGAGCAGGTCGCCGCCGTCCGCGCCGGTCTCGCGCGGCTTGGCGTCACACGCGGCGACCGCGTGGTCGCGTACCTGCCGAACATCCCCGAGACCGTGGTCGCGCTGCTCGCGACGTCGAGCCTCGGCGCGGTCTGGTCGAGCTGCTCGCCGGACTTCGGCACGCGCGCGGTCGTCGATCGCTTCAGCCAGCTGGAGCCGAAGGTCCTGTTCGTCGTCGACGGCTACCGGTACGGCGGACGTGACTTCGAACGCACGGCCGAGCTCGCGGATATCGAGCGCGCGCTGCCAAGCCTCAAGGCGACGATCGTGCTCCCCTATCTGCATCCGGATGCGACACCGGAGCGAACGCGGTCGCGGATGTCGTGGGCGGAGCTCGCGTCGCAGACGGCGCCGCTCGAATTCGCGCAGCTTCCCTTCGAGCATCCGCTCTGGGTCCTCTACACATCGGGTACGACGGGGCTCCCGAAGGGGCTCGTGCACAGCCAGGGCGGGATCCTGCTCGAGCACCTCAAGTCGCTCGCGCTGCATCAGGACCTCGGCGCGGACGACCGGTTCTTCTGGTTCACGACGACCGGCTGGATGATGTGGAACTACATGCTCGGCGTGCTGCCGCTCGGCGGCACGGCCGTGCTCTTCGACGGGAGTCCGGCGCATCCCGACATGGAGACGCTCTGGCGCTTCGCGGCGGACGTCGGCGTGACGTACTTCGGCACGTCGGCGGCTTTCGTCCAGGCCTGCATGAAGGCGAGCGTCGCGCCCAGTCGCGCGGGCGACCTCAGCCGGGTGCGCGCGGTCGGCTCGACCGGCGCCCCTCTTTCACCGGAGGGCTTCACCTGGATCGTCGACGCGCTCGGGCGGCCCGTCCCGGTGGGAAGCGTCAGCGGCGGCACCGACGTCTGCACCGCGTTCCTGCAGTCGTGCCCACTGCTTCCGGTACGCGCCGGAGAGCTGCAGTGCGCCGCGCTCGGCGCCAAGGTCGAGGCGTACTCGGCCGAGGGCAAACCGGTCATCGGCGAGGTGGGCGAGCTCGTGATCACGCGACCGTTGCCCTCGATGCCCGTGTATCTCTGGAACGACGCTGACGGCGCGCGTTATCGCGCGAGCTACTTCGACGTGTTCCCGGGCGTCTGGCGCCACGGCGACTGGATCCGCTTCGACCGCGACGGCTCAGCGGTGATCTACGGACGCTCGGACGCGACGCTGAACCGCGGCGGCGTGCGCATGGGCACGAGCGAGTTCTACCGCATCGTCGAGCAGCTGCCTGAGATAAAGGACAGCCTGGTGGTCGAGGTCGGCGACGCCGAGCTGGTGCTGTTCGTCGTCCTCGCCCCGAACACGACGCTCGATGACGCACTCCGCCGCCGGATCAACGAGACGCTGCGTCGCGAGCTGTCGCCGCGTCACGCACCCGACCGCATCCTCGCGGTCCCCGAGATACCGAAGACGCTCAACGGCAAGAAGCTCGAGGTCCCGGTGAAACGGCTGCTCATGGGGCAGCCGATCGCGGGCGCGGTCAGCGAGGGCGCGGTCGCGAATCCCGCGAGCCTCGGCGTTCTCGTCGAGGCGTATCGAGGA
>JBDUCG010000176.1:0-4540 GCA_040003565.1 Chloroflexota bacterium
TCGGGGAGCAGGTCCCGCGTCCCGCGTGGCGCCTGATACGTGGGCATCGGGACGTTGACGATATCCGTTCCGACGCCTCAGCCTTTATCGTCGAAGGCGATGAACCGTCGCTCCCTCCTGCGCGCGTTGGCCGCCGGCACCGCGCTGGCTGCCTGTGGCTCGACCGCGGGGAGCGGTGGCACGAAAACAGGAGGAACTACTACGGCCACTCCGACACCTGACGCCAAGGCGACACAGGCGACCGTCGAGCTCGTGAAGGGCGGCTCCTTCACGTTCACGCTGCGACCCGACAAGGCGCCGCAGACCGTCGAGCGTTTTGCGGGAAAGGCGAGAAGCGGCTTCTACGACAATCTGATCTTCCACCGCGTCGAGGATTGGGTCGTCCAGGGCGGCGACCCCAAGGGCACCGGCACAGGGGGCGACCGCGTTCCGAGCGAATACAACGACCTGAGCTTCAAGCTGGGCGCGGTCGGCATCGCCCGCGGCCAGGACGCGGCGTTCAACAACGATTCTCAATGGTTCGTGGTCAAGAAGGATTCCACTTTCCTCGACAAGCAGTACACGAACTTCGGCCAGGTGACCGCAGGCATGGACGTGATCGCCGCCATAAAGATCGGTGACAAGATCAAGTCGATCAAGATCGGGTGACCGACGAGGCTCGCCGGTCACCCGACCTAAGCGGGTACTAGGGCTGCGCGTTCACCGCGGCCCGGCACAGCGCCGGGATGTTCACTCCAGCCTGATTCCACTGACCCGCCGACTTGCCGCGCGTCGGGTTCTCCGGATCCGTCGGGTTGTTGACCCACGGACCGGGCGACTGTGTGGAGACCACATTGCCGGCCTGCGTGCCGGGCGTCTGTTCCGCCGGACCACCCGGCGCGCCGTTCGCCATGTTCGGCTCGTTGCCGTAGAGGACGTCGGACATACAGTCGCCGACCGTGAATCCTGAGCGGTCATTGCCTGCGGCGAGCGCCGTCCCGCCCGAACCCGCGAGTGATACCAGAACGAAGGCTCCGACAAGCATCGCAGTGACCATCCTGCGCATGTGTTGCTCTCCTCTTTCCACCACCTGTGGTGCGAAGGCGACAGGATAATCCCGCCATGAGCGTGCGCAGCTCCCTCGCGTATGCCGCCTGCTTCGGGGGGTTCGTCGCGATCGCGCTTCCGCTCGACCGTGCGACGTCCGCGCTGGAGCAGTCGGTCCTCGGCCTGACGGCGTGGGTCTTCCTCGCCGTGGCGCTGTGGCTCCAGCCGCCAGCCGTGCGCGTGCAGGTCGTGGCGCTCGTCGTGATCGCGACGCTGCTCGAGATCATCGGCTCGATCCTGTGGGGCGCATACCGCTACCGCCTCGGGAACCTCCCGCTCTACGTCCCCGCGGGCCACGGCCTGTTCTATCTCGCCGCCCTGCGGATCGCCTCGCTGCCGCTCCTCGAGCGGCACGCGCGGCGCATCGTGATCGCGGTGACCGCGGGCGCGACGCTGTGGATGCTCTACGGCCTTGCGCGTCCACCCTTGCCCGATCTGCTCGGCTTCGTCACCTGGGCCGTGTTCATCCGCTTCATCGTCCGCGGCCGTTACCCGCTGCTGTACGCGGTGAGCTTCGCGATGACGACCGCGCTCGAGCTCTATGGCACCGGCCTCGGCATCTGGCGTTGGGCCCCGGTGCTGCCCGGACTCATGCTCCCCGCCGGCAACCCGCCCACCGGCATCGGCGCCGGCTACGCCGCGATGGATGCGCTCACGCGGCGGATAGTCGGCAGGCTCCGAGCGCGGCGCGCGGTCGCGCCGGAGCTCGTGGAAGCCACGTGAGGCGGCTCGCGGTCGTGGCGGCTGCCGTCGTTCTGATGTCGTGTGCGCCCAGCTCGGTGCCGGCGATGCGCATCACGCGGTCCTCGGCCGTCCAGGAGAACCACTACCCCGCATTCGATCGCTCCATCGATGACGCCGCAGCCGTGCGCCGCGTCTCGGACGCGGTCCGCGCGTTGCCACCGGCGCCGCAGGGTCGCTCGTGTCCCGCCAGCCTCGGCCTGCGCTACCGGCTCTCGTTCAACGAGGCCGCGCGTGTCGTCCTTTCCGTCGTGGTCGAGGGAGACGGCTGCGCACAGGTGATCTTCACCGAGGCGGACCGCCGCGCCACCGACGACGCGTTCTGGGGCCTCCTCGCAGAGAGTCTCGGGGTCAAGCCGGCCGACATCTACAACGTGCGTCCGGCCGAGGTCACGCGCTGAACGGGATCACGTGCTCCTGTTCGTCGGGATCATTCCGCGCGACCACCGCGATGACCGGCTCGTCGTAGGGGTTCTCGGGGTAGTGGGGCACGCCCGGCGCGATGAAGAGGAAGTCGCCCGCCTCGGTCTCCATCGAATGCTGTAGCCGGTCGCCCCAGTGGTGGATGGCGCGGCCGCTGATCACGTAGACCGCGCTCTCGAACTCGCTGTGCGTATGCGGCTCGGCCTTTCCCTTCGGCGGCACCACGATGAGATTCAGCGAGAGGTCTTTCGCCCCCGCCGTCTTGCCCGAGACCCCGAGGAAGTACGGGATCTTCTGTTTCGCTTCGAACGCGACCGTGCTGCGCACGCGCACCGATCCGCTGTGGCCGTCGATCTTCGGGCCGGCGGTCACTGCACACCACCTTTGGTCATCGGCAGCGCATCGAGGATCTTTCGTAGCTTGTCTTCGGGCAGCACCTTCTCCTCCAGTGCGATGTCGATAAGCGGCCGCTTCTCTGCGAGCGCGCGCTTCACGAGTGCCGCCGACTTCGCGTAGCCGACGTGCGGCGTCAGCGCGGTGACGATGAGCGATGGGCTCGAGTCCATGAGCTCCTTCACGCGCTCCTCATCGACGCGCATGCCCTCGATGGTCCGCGTGCGCAGCTGCCGCACCGCGCTCGCGAGGATCGTCGCGGAGAAGCAGATCGCGTAGTTGATGCCCGGCATCATCACGTTGAGCTCGAGCTGACCGGCCTGCGCGCCCCAGGCGACGGTGGTGTCGTTGCCGATGACCTGGAAGCAGACCTGGTTGACCATCTCGGCGATCGCCGGATTCACCTTGCCCGGCATGATCGACGAGCCGGGCTGCACCGCGGGGATCACGAGCTCGCCGAAGCCGGTCCGCGGTCCCGACACGAGGATCCGGATGTCGTTGCAGATCTGCGACAGCTCGATCGAGGCCGTGCGCATCCCGCTCGAGATCCGGACGAAGGCGGCCATCGACTGCATCGATGCGAAGAGGTCCTTGGCCGGCACGATCGGCTCGCCGTACCACTCCGCCAGCTGACGGCACACGCGCTCGCGGAACTGCGGGTTGGCGTTGAGACCCGTCCCCGCCGCGGTACCGCCGATACCCAGCTCGCACAGCTCGGCGCGGCCTGCGCGCAGACGCGCTGCGGCGCTCTTGATGCGGCTCGCCCATCCGCCGATCTCCTGGCCGTACGTGATCGGCACCGCGTCCTGCAGGTGCGTGCGGCCGGGCTTAACGACGTTCGCGTACTGAGCCGCCTTCGCGGCGAGCGCGTCGGCGAGCTTGTCGAGCTCCTCGCAGACCGTCTTGGTGAGCTCGAGATGCGCCAGGCGCATCGACGTCGGGGTCACGTCGTTCGTGGACTGGCTCATGTTGACGTGGTCGTTGGGGTTGACGTGCTCGTACGTACCGAGACCACCGCCGCAGATCTGATTCGCGCGGTTGGCGATCACCTCGTTGACGTTCATATGAAAGGAGACGCCGGCGCCGGAATGGAACACATCGACAACGAATTGATCCAGGTGCTTTCCGGCGAGGATCTCGTCGCAGGCGGCGACGATCGCGTCCCGTCGCTTGGGCTCCAAGCGACCTTCCTCGGCATTGGCGAGCGCCGCCGCGCGCTTCACGCGGACCATCGCGCGGACGAACGCAGGAAATGGTTTGTATCCGGAGATCGGGTAGTTCTCGATGGCCCGCTGGGTCTGCGCTCCCCACAACGCGTCGGCCGGTACGTCGATCTCTCCGAGCGTGTCTTTTTCGCGACGCGCCGTCATCACGACGTAGAATAGATGTTCCGAGTGCAGAAGAATCGGCTCACCTGGATGATCGGCGGGCCCCAGGGGAGCGGCATCAACGCCTCCGCCGAGGTGTTCGCGAAGGCCTGTTCGAGGGCCGGGCTACGCGTATACGCGAACATCGAATACCACTCGAACATCATGGGCAAACACTCGTTCTACCGGGTGCGCGTCGACGACGAGGACATCCGCTCCTACCGCGACACGGCCGACATCCTGGTCGCGCTCGACGACGAAACGCTCACCGGCGACGGGCATCACCGTCGCTGGCCGACACATTTCGGCCACCTGCACGAGATCAACGAGGGCGGCGGGGTGATCTACGACAGCGAGATCGAGTTCAAGCCGGCCGACAGCACCCGCAAGGACCTGCGCTTCTACGCGGTCCCGTTCATGGAGATCATCAAGAAGGCGCTCGAAGAGGTCGGCAAGGGCGAGCAGGCGCGCCGGTACGAGGTCATGAAGAACACCGTCGGCCTCGGCGCGTCGCTCGCGCTCTGCGACTA
>JBDUCG010000177.1:0-4512 GCA_040003565.1 Chloroflexota bacterium
ATGTCGTCGACGTAGCAGTACCGCCACGCTTCGCCGGGCTCGAACGACCGGATGACCGGATGCTTCGTCGCGTGGAAGTGCTTCGTGGCGTGTTTGTTCTTGGAGTCATCACAGCACCCGACGTGACCACAGGAAAGACAGAGACGAAGGTGGACCCAAGTGTCTCCGGTCTTGAGGCACTCCTCGCAGCCCTTGGGCGTATTCGGCCGATGTTCGGTGGCGGCGCGCAGGTGAGCGCAGATGCTCTGTTGCGCGCTCATCGCGGACCACGGTGCCGGTGGGACGACAGCGACGGAAGTCGAACACAGTTGCAACGCACACGTTCCTCCAATAGCTCGCGGTCCCAACCGCCGAGATCCGCGGCGACGTCATACGTGCTCTGCAGGAAGTCCAACAGCGCCACGTCGGGATCCGCGGCCGTTCGCAGCGCGTCGTACGGCAGGATGAACTCTCCGCGTCCTTTGACCCATGCCGCGCTCTCGGGCCGGATCTTTCCATCCGCCACGCCGGCCGGCGCCGGCATCGAGTACGAGTAGAACTCGGCCTGCGGTGCGTCGGGGTTCCCCGGCCAGAACCCTGCCGCGATGAGCTCGTGCGAGTAGGCCTCGTGCATCACGTGGATGTTGACGTTCGGCGCGCTTCCGCCCGCATACGCCGGGCCGCGCCGGCCGGAGAAGCGCGCGCTCGCGAGGTCGAACCCACCCCAGAAGAACTGGACGGGGCTTGCCTTGCCAAGGAAGTCGGCGCGAAAGCTCTCGAACACGAGCTGGGTCCGGAGAAGAACGCGCTGGAACCGCTGGACGGCCTCGCGGTCATACGGCCGCGTCTCGGTGTCGTCGTCGAACGGGACCACGACCGCGACCTCAACGGGAACCGGCAGGATCTTCGGGTCGGCGATGCCGAGCCCGGCCAGCGTGTCGAGCACGCGGCGATAGAACTGCGCGACCGACATCGCCTGCAGCGGGATCGCATTCCGTCCGCCGCGACTGGTGAGGATGGCGAGCTCGTGCTCGACGAAGTCGAAGTCGATCTGGAAGGCATCGTCGCCGCTCGCGATGGTCGACGTCGTGAGTCCCCGTGGTGTCACGAGCAGGCTGGAGTTCCACCAGTGGTTCACGAGCGGGGTCAGCGCGAGCTTGATCTTCCCGACGACCTGCGTCCACATGTGGACGGCGTGCTGCGTGTCCTTCCACTCCGCGTACGGGAGCGCAGGCCAGAGGTCAACGGCGCGCTCGGTGGCGGTCATCGGCGATTCCCTACCCCGCCCGTTTCGACGCGGGCGCCTTCGCGCCCTTCCGCTTGGCGGCCTCGACGCTCTCCCGCAGCGCCGCCATGAGGTCGGTGACATCGGAGCCGGCCGTCGTCGTCTCGACGTCCGGCGCGGCGGCCACCGGCGTCTTGCGCCGGAGCATCGCCAAGAGTCCTTCGCGGTACGCGTCCGCGTGGCTCGATGGCGACCACGACGTCGCCAGCGCACCGATGAGCTGCCGGGCCATCTTCACCTCACGCTCCGAGACCGCGAGATCGGCAAGGCCGCCGGCGAACTCCTCAGGGCTCCGGACCTCGTCGCCAAAGAACAAGGTCTCGAGGGCGAGCGTTTTCTCCAGCGGGCGGATCGCCACGAGGTGTGGCCTGCTGCGAAGCACGAATCGTCCGATCCCGACCATCTGCGCGGCCTGCATGGCGCGGAGCAACAGCACGTACGGCTTTTCGGCCCCGACCCTGCGAGCGGGCGCGACGTGGTAGCTCTTCTCGTAGAAGATCGGATCGATCTCCGTCAGGTCCACGAACTCCTCGATCTCGATGATCCGGCTCCGTTCCGGCGCCAGCGAGACGAACTCATCCTCGGTGAGCGTCACGAGGCCGCCTTCCGGAAGCTCCACTCCCCTCACGACCGCGTCTCGCTCTACGGCCTGCGGCGCAGGCTCTGGTGCCGTAAAGCTCTCCCGCTCCGCTCGGCTCGCCGGGCGCGAGTCTTCGGAGCTCATCGGCTCCGACTCGCTGAAGTCGTCCGTCGGCGTGAACGTCGGCGCCTCGTCGGCGCGCGTGACACGCTCGTAACGCAGGCGCTTGCCGGTGCGCTGGTCGTACAGATGGAAGCGGACATCCTTCGACCCTGTCGCCGTGTAGAGGCGTACCGGGATGGTCACGAGCCCGAAGCTGATGCTGCCAGTCCACACCGGTTGACTCATCTGTTGCCACGCTCCCCGCTAAGCGCGAACGAGCCCGACTTGATGGCCCCCGCTCGCTCGTATCTCGCGATCACGACGCCCGTGCTCGTGCTCTTCACGTCGGCCGCGCGCAGGCCCGCCGGCATCGCCCCGCTCGCGAAGAGCCGCTTGCCGCTGCCGAGTACGACCGGGAACGTCCAGACGTGGAATTCATCGACCAGATCGTGCTTCAGCAGCGTCTGTATGAGGTCGCCGCTCCCGTGCACCTGGATCTCCGGTCCGTTCGAGCTCTTGAGGTCCTCGACATACTTCGCGACATCACCCTTGATGAGAGTCGAGTTGTTCCAGTCCACGGTCTTCAACGTGCGCGAGGCGACGTGCTTACGCGCACTGTTCAAGACGTCCGCGGCCGCCTCGGTCGAGTGCGGCCAATACGCGGCGAAGATCTCATATGTTCTTCGACCGATGAGCAGGTCGAACGGCCGGCCCATGAACTCGGTCATGACCGTTCCCATCTGGTCGTCCCAATATCCGACGGACCATCCGCCCTGGGTGAATCCGCCGCTGCGATCCTCGTCCGGACCGCCTGGGCCCTGCATGACACCATCGAGCGTCAGGAATGTGGTGACCTTCAGCTTTCGCATCCGCTCCTCCCGCTCCGAATGATGCTAGTAGAGGATCCCATCCTTGGACGCTGACGTGATCGTCGTCGGTGCCGGACTCGCGGGTCTGGTGGCGACGGCTGAGCTCACGGCAAACAAGCGCAAGGTCATCCTTCTCGACCAGGAGCCGGAAGCGTCGCTCGGTGGCCAGGCGTTCTGGTCGTTCGGCGGCCTGTTCATGGTCGACACGCCGGAGCAGCGCCGGCTCGGCGTCAAGGACTCACGCGACCTCGCGCTCAGCGATTGGGCGACGTACGCAGGCTTCGATCGCGAGGACGATCGCTGGCCCCGCCGCTGGGCCGAAGCCTATGTCGACTTCGCCGCGGGCGAGATGCGCCCGTGGCTTCACTCGATCGGGATGCGCTGGTTCCCGCTCGTGCAGTGGGCCGAGCGCGCAGGGAACACGGTGCCGCGCTTCCACATCACGTGGGGCACCGGTCCCGGCGTGATCGAGCCGTTCGTGAGGATCCTGCGCGAGGCGTCGTCCCGCGGACTCGTGTCGGTCCGTCACCGCCATCGCGTCACCTCACTTCTCGTTACCGGCGGTGCGGTGGACGGCGTCGTGGGCGAGGTGCTCGCGCCGAGCGCAGCGCAGCGGGGCGAGAAGAGCTCGCGGGACGCCGTTGGATCGTTCACGCTGCGTGCCCCGGCGGTGATCGTGACCTCCGGCGGGATCGGCGCGGATCACGACCTCGTGCGCAGGTACTGGCCGGCACGGCTGGGCACTCCACCATCGAAGATGCTGTCCGGCGTTCCCGATCACGTCGACGGCGCGATGCTCGAGGTCGCGTCCCGCGCCGGCGCGCGGCTCGTGAATCTCGACCGCATGTGGAACTACCCCGAGGGCGTCGAGAACTACGCGCCGATCTGGTCACGGCACGGCATCCGGATCCTCTCGGGTCCATCGCCGCTGTGGCTCGACGCGCGTGGGCAGCGCCTCCCCGCGCCGATCTTCCCGGGCTTCGATGCGCTCGCGGCGCTCGAGCAGATCGCCCGGTCGGGTCACGACCACTCGTGGCTCGTGATGGACTCGAAGATCTTCGGGCGCGAGCTCGCCCTGTCAGGCTCGGAGCAGAACCCTGACCTCACCGGCCGCAGCGTCCTCGGCGTGCTTCAGCGTGCCCTGCCTCGCGCAGTGAAGCCGGTCGAGCACTTCGGCGAACGCGGTCGCGATTTCGTGTTCGCGCCGACGGTGGCCGAGCTGGCGGCGCGCATGAACGCGATCGCCGGCGCGGAGGAGATCGATCCCGGCCGGCTGGAACGCGAGATCGCCGATCTCGATGCACAGGCCACGTCCGCGGCGCCCGCCGATCCGCAGCTCGTCGCGGTCCGCAAGGCACGCGGATATATCAGCGATCGCCTCATACGGGTGGCGCGACCCCACCGCATGCTCGACCCCAAGGCGGGTCCGCTGGTGGCGGTGCGGCTGTGGATCCTGACGCGCAAGACGCTGGGCGGGATCGAGACCGACCTCGAAGGCGGGGCCCTGCGCAGCGACGGGCAGCCGCTGCCCGGCCTGTACGCAGCCGGCGAGGTCGCTGGGTTCGGGGGTGGTGGCGTCCATGGCTATCGCTCACTCGAAGGCACATTCCTCGGTGGCTGCGTCTTCTCGGGGCGCGTCGCGGGTCGATCCGCGGCTCGGGCGTGATGAGCGTCTGAGGCGACGGCGGGAATCGAAC
>JBDUCG010000015.1:0-15291 GCA_040003565.1 Chloroflexota bacterium
ACGGCCGTCGTGATCTGCTTCGCGAGCTGCGCGCGCGTGTCGCCGGCGGCGTAGACGCCGGGGATGCTCGTCTGCATGAACGCGTCGGTGATCAGGTAGCCGTTCTCGTCGTGATCGATATGGTCCTTGAACAGCTGGCGGCCCACCGGCTTGAAGCCCACGAAGATGAACACGCCCTCGACGGGGATCCGCTCCGTGGTCCCATCTTTGTTGACGTCCATCCACTTGACGGCCATCCCGTCGCCGCCGATCTCCTTCACGGTCGCAGGCGTGATGGTGTGGACGATGTCCTTTGACAGGAGCCGGTCCTGCAGGATCGCCTGTGCCTTGAACTCGCCCCGGCGGTGGACGACGTGCAAGTTCTTCGCGAAGCGCGTGAGGAACAGACCCTCCTGGAAGGCGCTGTCACCGCCCCCGATCACGGCGAGGTCGACGCCCTTGAAGAACGCGCCGTCGCAGACCGCGCAGTACGAGACGCCCTTGCCGTGGTATTCCGATTCGCCGGGCACGCCGAGCTTCACCGGCTCGCCGCCGACGGTCACGATCACCGCATATGCGCGATGCGTCGTCCCGTCCTCGAGCTCGACGACCTTTCGGTCGCCCTCGACGCGGATCTGCTGCACGCGCGCGTAGGTCTCGATCTTGAGACCAAATTTGCGCGCATGGTCGGCCATCTTCTGCGCCAGCTCGGCGCCGGTGACGGATTCGAAGCCCGGATAGTCCTCGATGAGGTCGGTGTTCAGGATCTCGCCGCCGACGTCCTTGCCCTCGAGCAGGACCGCGCTCATGTTCGCGCGCGCGGCGTACAGTCCCGCGGTAAGGCCGGCGGGGCCACCGCCGATGATGATGAGGTCGTAGTCGGCCAAGAGCGGTCCTTTCTTGAAAGAGCTTCCACAGACTAGAACAGCGGAGCATTCCATCGGCATTCCGAAGACAGAGCGCTGGCTTGCTCTCGGTGACTCGTTCACGATCGGAACGGGGACCACGCCGGATCGCGCGTTCCCGGCGGTGCTGACGCGCCTGTGGGCCGAGCGCGGGCGCGTGGTCGAGCTGCGCAACCCGGCGGTGAACGGCTACCGCACCGAGGACCTCATCGTGGAGGAGCTTCCGCTGATCGCCGTCTTTCAGCCGACGCTCATGACGATCCTCATCGGCGCGAACGACATCGTCGCGGGATCGTCAGACGAGCGTTATCGCCAGCAGCTCCGCACGATCCACGAGCGCGTGCGCGCTGACGCTCCGGGCGCGACCGTGTACGCGCTGCCCCAGCCGGATTGGTCCCTCTCGCGAGCCGGCGCGTCGTTCGGAGCGCCCGCGGCGATCGCCGCGCGTATCGAGCGCTTCAACGCGACCCTGCGCGAGGAAACGGAGCGCGCCGGGGCGGCGTATGTCGACATCTTCCCGCTGATGCGCGACCAGATGCGGCGCGGGATGCTGGCGCCAGACGGCCTGCATCCCTCCGCCGCCGCATACGCGGAGTGGGCGGAAGCGCTGCGCGACCGGCTCGCTGCTAGGCCGGCTTCGTCACCATGAGGAACACGATGACGATCACGAGTATCCCGAGCACGATCCCAGTCGTGCGGCCGCGCGCCGAAAGGCGCCGGTACTCCTCGCTGCCCGGCCCCTCGCTCTCCAGCACGCGGATCTGATCGCGCAGGGTCGGCGTGTACACGCCGAGCCCGACGAACATGACGACGAGCCAGAGACCGATGCCAGCGGCGAGCCACAGCCGGCTCACGGGGATGCCCGCGTTGAAGACCATGAACAGGCCGGTGATCAGGAGGAGCCCGTACGCGGGATTCGCGATCCGGTCGTCGAGGAACTTGATCGTCCGCAGCACATAGCTCTGCGTCGCCTGCGGCGCCTTCGCGGCGCGCGCGAGCCAGATGCCATACGACGCGTTGAACCCGACCGCGGTGATCGCCAGCAGCACGTGGATGAACTTCGCGAGCTGGAATTCCACCTATCCCTCCTACGTCCTCGCGGTGATCGGGATGCCGGCGCCGTTCACGCCGCTCGCCTCGCGCGATGACAGGAACAGGATCACGTTCGCGACCTCCTCCGGCGATGGCCACAGCTTCGGGTCGGCCTTGGGCATCTGCGCACGGTTCACCGGGTGATCGATCGTCGTGGGCAGTACGGCGTTCACAGTGATCCCCTCGCCCTTCACCTCGGCCGCGAGCGATTCGGTCCAGCGGACCAGGGCGCTCTTCGACATCGCGTACGCCGCGCCATTGCGTCCGCCCTTCTGCGCGCCGACGGCCGAGACACTCACGATCCGGCCGTAGCCGCGAGCGCGCATCGGCCGAAGACATGCGGCCGCCGCGGTCACCGCGGTGAGGACGTTGCCCTCCCACAGCTCGCGCATGAGCCCGGCGTCGAGCGCGGGTCCTCCTTTGAACGTGCCCGCGAGGTTGTTGAGGATGTCGATGCGCCCCCACGCGCGCAGCACGCGCTCGACGAGCGAGTCCATCGCCGATGCGTCGGCGGGATCCGCCTCGATCACCAGCAGTCGCTGATCGTCGGCGGCTCCCGCGGCGTCACCGAGCGCGGCCTTCAGCGCATCGCCCTTCGCCTTGTCACGCGCGACAGCGGCGACATGCGTCCCACGCGTGAGATATGCGCGCACCACCGCGGCGCCGAGATTGCCGGTCGCGCCGGTGATGACCGCCGCGTGAGACGAAAGATCGAGCACGCGCCCGTAGTATGGGCACGGTGACCGTGCTCGAGCGCATCAACGATCCGCGCGACATACGCGCGCTCAACAAGGACGAGCTGCTGCAGCTCTGCCGCGAGATCCGTGAATACACGGTCGAGATGGTCCAGCGCACCGGCGGCCACATCTCATCGAGCCTCGGCACCGTCGAGCTCACGGTGGCCCTGCACCGCGTGTTCGAATCGCCGCGGGACAAGCTGGTGTGGGACACCGGCCACCAGGCCTACGTGCACAAGATGCTCACCGGCCGGCGCGAGCGCTTCGACACGCTGCGGCAGCTGGGCGGCATCTCCGGATTCCTGGTCCGCACCGAATCCGAGCACGATCAGTTCGGCGCGGGCCACGCGGGCACGTCGATCTCGGCCGCGCACGGCATGGCGCTCGCGCGCGATCTCAAGGGTGAGGACTGGAGCGTGGTGGCCGTCATCGGCGACGGCGCGCTGACGGCCGGACTGGCCTTCGAGGGGCTTAACAACGTCGGCCACGACCATCGCCGCGTGATCGTCGTGCTCAACGACAACGGCATGAGCATCGCGCCCAACGTCGGTGCGGTCTCGCGGATGCTCGAGGCCGTACGCACCGCGACGCCGTACCGCGGAGCGAAGCACGTGGTGCGGCAGGTGCTCGACCACATGCCCGCGGGCGAGCTCGCGGAAGAGGCGCGGCGCCGCATCTTCAACAGCCTCAAGGCACTGCTCATCCCGAACCTCCTCTTCGAGCAGCTTGGCTTCACGTACTTCGGACCGGTGGACGGTCACGATCTGTTCGCGGTCGAGAGCATCCTCACGAAGGCGCGCGATTTCCGCGACGGCCCGGTGTTCGTGCACGTCCACACGCAGAAGGGCCACGGCTATGGCCCGGCCGAGGACGACAACGTGAAGTGGCACGGCGTCTCGCCGACCGGCAGCGCGAAGGCCGCGGCGCCGCAGTACACAGCGGTGTTCGCCGACACCGTCCGCGAGATCCTGAGGAGCGATGACCGGACGGTCGCGATCACCGCGGCGATGCCGGGGGGCACGGGGCTGCTGCCGCTCTTCAGCGAGTTCCCGCAGCGCCTGATCGACGTCGGCATCTGCGAGCAGCACGCGGTCACGATGGCGGCGGGTCTCGCGACGCAGGGCATCGTGCCGATCGTCGCGATCTACTCGACCTTCCTGCAGCGCGGATTCGACCAGGTGCTGCACGACGTCGCGGTGCAAGATCTCTCCGTCGTGTTCGCGATGGATCGCGCGGGCATCGTCGGCGATGACGGGCGGACGCATCAGGGTCTGTATGACATCGCGTACCTGCGGCCGCTGCCGGGCTTCACCCTGATGGCGCCGAAGGACGAAGCCGAGCTGCGCGACATGCTCATCGCCGCGCACCGGCATGCGACGGCGCAGCGCGGTCCGGTCGGCGTGCGCTTCCCGCGCGGTGCGGGCTCCGGGGTCGCCTTCCCCGAGCAGCCGCGTGAGATCCCGATCGGCGTGTCGGAGACGCTCCGCGAGGGCGACGACATCGTCCTCCTCGCCTACGGGCAGCCGGTGAACGCGGCGCTCGACGCCGCCGAGGACCTCTCACGAGAAGGGCTGCAGGCCACGGTCGTGAACGCGCGTTTCGCGAAGCCTCTCGACGCGGAGCGGATCCTTGCGCTTGCGGCGCGAACACCGCGGTTCGTCACCATCGAGGAGCACGTCGTCGCCGGGGGCTTCGGCTCCGCTGTCGCCGAGCTGCTGCACGAGCGCGGCGCCCGCGTCGAGCTCGAGATGCTCGGGATACCGGACGAGCACGTCGACCACGGTGCGCAAAAGCTGTGGCGGCGCCACTACGGACTCGATGCGGAGGGGATCGCGGCCGCAGTGCGCGGTCGCTGGCCGCAGCTCGTGCGTCAGCACGAGCCGAAGCAGAGTGCGGGCTAGGCCGCGACTCCGGTCTTCACGCCGTTCATGAGACAGTCGGCGCGCTCGATCAGGACCGCGACGTCGAACGGCTTCGCGAGGACCTCGTGCACGCCGGTCGCGGCGTTCGCCGTCGCGGCGCGGTCCGGTAGGCAGGTGAGGAAGAGCACCGGGACGCCCTGCAGGTGAGGGTCGCTCCGCAGCAGGTCGAACACGTCGAGACCGTTCAGGCCGGGCAGGGCGATGTCGAGGATCAGCAGATCGGGACGGTGAGCGGCGACGGTGTCCATCACGAGAGCGCCGTTCGCGACGACCTCGGCCTCGACGTCAAGGCTGTCGGTGAGAGCCTGGCGCAGCGCGTCCGCGATGTCCGGTTCGTCCTCCGCGATGAGGACGCGTTTCACAAGACGAGCAGTGCCAGGATCCGAAGGAAGAGGCGCTGGCTGATACAGCTCTTACAGGTGCACATCGGAGCGTTCCTATGCACCCGCCATGCCACCTGGCACGACCACTGCTCTGGCGAGCCGGCATGAGGGCGGGAGGCATCGTGGGCGCGCTCGCATCCGCGCTTCGCGCCATCGGAAAACGGATCAGTGACCTCGCACGCTGGAGCTTTGAGTCGAACGAAGAGGAGCTGCCCCCACCCCCTCCGCCCCGTCCGGGGCCGCCGCACGGACCAATACCTGCGATCGATCTACGCCGTGATCCTCACCGCCGCGAGGTGCCGCGGAGTGCTGGGCCGCCGCCTAACTAGGGACGGCGCGAGGGCGAGGATGTGCGCGGCGCGCTGGTCTTCTCGTTCCCGCGTGGCGCGGTGGTGTTGGACGGCGATTCACCTTCGCCCGAGCGTTCCTTGTCGGTCCGCTCTTTGTCCTTCTCTTTGGCGTCCTGCGTGGTGTCCTTGCGCTCTTCCTCGATGGCGCGCTCCACGGACTGCTTCGCCCGATCGCTGAGGCGAGCCTTCAGCTGCTCGAGCACGATCTCGTGCTTCTCGCGAGCGGCGTCCGCGACGTTCTGCGCGGCCTCGCTCTTGTCTTCCGGTGCCGCCTGCTGCAGCGCATCGACGGCCGCACGGAAGCGGGTGACGGCGGCGGCGTATTCGTCGGACGCGGTCGGCGCCTTGTCATCGCGAGAGGCGACCTGCTCGAGCTCGGCGAGCCGCTGGTCCGCGATCTCCGCGAGGAGTTTCACGCGAGCGACTTCATCGAAGGTGAGCGCGACGCGGACCTCTTCGATCGCGCGCTTGAGCCCGAAGGTCGCGTCGCCTGGAACGCTTCCGGCGGCGGCGCTCCCCGCGCCCGCGATCAGGACCAGGGCGGCAAGGCCGACGGCCATCGCCGGGCGCAACCAACTCGTCCAGGCGGTGTCGCGCCGCTTCGGCGTGAGCGTGACGGCGGCCTCGCGCATGAGCCGCGCGCGGAGCTCGCGGCGGAACTCGTCGCGGAGCTGTGGCTCGGGAAGCCGTTGCTGGCTCAACCCAGTGCCTCACGCGAAGGG
The DNA here is from genome assembly GCA_040003565.1 of Chloroflexota bacterium. Classification (GTDB taxonomy): domain Bacteria; phylum Chloroflexota; class Limnocylindria; order P2-11E; family P2-11E; genus CF-39. The sequence goes on from JBDUCG010000015.1 coordinate 6,091, forward strand.
ATCAGTTGACGCAGCGCGCCGAGCGCGCGGAACTGGATCCCGCGCACTGTGCCCTCGCGCTTGCCGATGAGCTTTGCGATCTCGTCGGTCGAGTAGCCCTCGAGGAAGCGGAGGACGATGACCTCCTGCTGCAGCGGCGTGAGCTGACCGAGCGCCGCGCGCAGTGTGTCCTTGTCGGACCCCGCGAGGACCTCAAGGTCGGGATCGACGGCGTTGTGCACCTCGGGGTGCAGGAGCGCGTCCTCGAACGAGACCTGGCGGCCACCGCGGCGTACATGGTCGATGACGGCGTTGCGCGCGATCCGATAGAGCCAGGCGAGGAACGCCTGACGAGGCTCGTATCGCGGGATCGCTCGCAGTGCCTTCATGAACACTTCACTCGTGAGGTCTTCCGCCTCGGCGTCGTCCCGCACCCGGTAAAAGACATAGCGGTAGACGGCGCTGACGTGCCGGTCGTAGAGCGTTCCGAACGCTGCCGGGTCACCCTTCGACGCCTGTACGGCCAGAGCGGCATCCTCGTCCTTTCCACCATGCGTAACGGTCTCCGGCAGGGGGTCGTTAGGAGCCATCGCTCACTTCAACGAGGCCAGATAGGCAACCAGAGCGGCCAGATCCTCTGGTGAAAGGTCCCGGGCCAGGCCTCTGGGCATGGAGTCGGGGTACCCCGGTACCAGGTAGGCACCCGGATCGGCGATCGACTGGACGATGTAGTCCTCGGCGCCCATGCCGGGAACGCGTTTTCTGCCCACCAGGCCGACGTCGCCTAGGGTCGGCCCGACCGGGCGGAACAGGTTGAAGAGGCTCGGCTCGTGGCAGCTGGCGCAGCCCACGGCCCGATACACCTGCCGGCCGCGTGCTATCGGATCGGTCGCAGCGGGCTCGGGCGCGCAGGCGACGGCGATGACGAGGATGGCCAGGCTGCAGAGGCATAGGAGGCGCCCCATCATGCGGCGCGTGCCGGAAGCGTCATCGCTCCACGATGTCACGGTCGTCCTGGACGACCGAGCCGTCCTTCGGGGGATCTCGCTCGATGTCGAGCCGGGCCTCACGCTCCTTCGGGGCCCGAATGGCGCGGGGAAGACGACGCTGCTGCGTGCTCTCGCCGGCCTCGTGCCGCTCGCGCGCGGACGCCGAGCGGTGACCGGCGTGCCGCTGTACATCGGTCATCGCCCGATGCTCCTGCGCGGTCTCACCGCGCGCGAGAACCTGGCGTTCCTCGCCGCGTTCCGTGGTCTTGGCGCGGCGGACGTGGCGAGCGCGCTGCGCGCGTGGGGTCTCGCCGACGAGATGGATCGCCCGATCGAGCGTCTCTCCGCCGGCCAGCGGCGCCGCGCCTCGCTCGCGCGGATCGAGACGGAGCAGGTCCCGCTCGTGCTTCTCGACGAGCCGTTCGCGGATCTCGACTCGGACGCGCTCGTGCGCCTGCGCGCTGCGATCAACACCGCGATCGTCCGGGGCCAGTCGGTGCTGATGGCGACGCACCTGCATCACGAGCTCGATCAGGACGCGACGCATCGCTACGTCCTCGGCGACGGCGCGCTGCGTTCGGCTTGAGCGCTCTCGACCGCGCGCTGCTCATCGCGGCGCGCGAGCTGGTCGCGGAGCGACGGCACCCTGACGGCCTCGTCGCGGCGCTGACGTTCACCAGCCTGCTCGTGCTCATGGAGAGCCTGGCGTTCGGACCCGGGCAGGCGCGCCAGCCCGGTGTCGCCAGCGCGCTCTTCTGGATCGCGATCCTCTTCGCGTCGACCCTGGTGGCGACCCGCTCGTTCGACCGCGAGCTCGAGGATGACGCGATCGACGCGGTCCTCGTACTGAGAGGGGGACGCGAGGCGCTGTACGCGGGAAAGCTCATCGCGATCGCGATCCTGCTCGCGATCATCGCGCTCGCCGCGGCGGGACTGTCGCTCGTGCTGCTCGATCTCGACGTCGCGCTCGCGGGACATCTCGCGCTCATCGGCGTCCTCGGGATCCTCGCGCTGCCACCGGTCATCGTCCTCACCACGCTGCTCGCGTTGCGCGTGCGCGCGCGTGTCGCGCTCGTGCCGATCCTCGCGTTCCCGATCCTCATGCCGCAGCTCATCGCCTGCACGCAAGGTGCGGCGGCGGCGCTGACCGGCGACGCGCCGGCGGCGATCGGATGGGCCGGGATCCTCGCTGCGTTCGCGCTCCTGTACGGGGTCCTGGGCCTTACCATCGTCCCTGCGGCCATCGAATGATCGAAACGACGACGGCGCCCTTTCCCACCATTCGCGTCCGGCCCTGGCTGGGTCTGCTTGCGGCCGTCAGCGCGCTGATCGCGACGTTCATGGCGCTCATCTGGGCGCCGACGGACGCGGTCCAGGGCGACGTCTACCGGATCATCTACATCCACGTCCCGCTCGCGTGGCTCGCGTACCTCGCGTTCTTCGTGGTCTTCGTCGCGAGCCTCGGCTGGCTCTTGACCAAGAACCCGTGGTTCGACGCGCTGGCCGTGTCGTCAGCCGAGGTCGGCGTCCTGTTCACCGGGATGTTCATCGTCGCGGGCTCGATCTGGGCGAAGCCGACGTGGGGCGTGTGGTGGACGTGGGATCCGCGCCTGGTGACGACGGCGATCATGTTCATGATGTACGTGGGCTACCTGCTGCTTCGTTCGCTCTCGACCGATTTCGCGCGGCGGGCTACGCGTGCCGCTGTGCTCGGGGTGATCGCGGTGATCGACATCCCGATCGTGCACCTGTCGGTGCTGTGGATGAATTCGCTGCATCAGCTCCCGACCGTCCTGCGCGCCGGCGGGAGCCCGTCGCTCGACGCGACGATGGGCATGACGCTCGGGATCAGCGTCGTCGCGTTCACGCTCGTGTATTTCGCCTTCCTCGCCGAGCGCATGGCGATCGAGCTCGGCCGCCAGCGCGGGGTGCAGGGAGTTCGGGCGTGATCGAGAATCTCGGCTTCATCGTCGCCGCCTACGTCCTGGTCTGGGGCGGCATCGCCGCGTACCTCATCTCACTGCGCCGGCGCCGTGGGAGTTGAATCCATGGGAGCGCGCCGCGTCCTGCTGATCGCGGTGCTCGCCGCCGCGGTGCTCATCGGCTTCGTCGCCGTGCAGAACCTCGCAAGCTCGGCGGTCTACTACCTGACACCCACCGAAGCGCGCGAGCGGCATGTCGCGGCCGGCACCGCCGTGCGGCTCGGCGGCCAGGTGGAGGTGCGGAGCCTGAAGTACGAGCCGCAGACGCGAGCACTTCGTTTCGTGCTGACCGACGGCACCACGCGTGTGACTGTGATCGGGACCGGCGCGCCGCCGGCGCTGCTGCGTGAAGGCGCGGGCGCGGTCGTCGAGGGGACCTTCGCCTCGGACGGGACGTTCAACGCGACGCAGGTGATCGCGAAGCACGACGAGCAGTACGCGCCGCCGTCGCCGGGCGCGACGCCGAGCCACCAGACACCTTGAATCTCAGCTTCGCCGATGTCGGCACCGGCGCCCTGCGCGCGGCACTGCCGCTCGCGATCTGGGGCATCGGCGCCGCGGCGTACGCCGCGTCGAAGCGCGATGGCCGTGCGCTCGCGAGCGCGCGGTGGTCCGCCCTCATCACCTTCCTGCTGGTGGTCCTCGCCGCGCTGGCGATGATCGGCGCGCTCGTCACGCACGACTTCTCCATCCTCTACGTCGCGCGCAACAACGCGCTCGAGACGCCGCTCTTCTTCACGGTCATCTCGTTGTGGGCCGCGCTCGAGGGCTCGATCCTCCTCTGGACGGCCATCCTCGCCGGCGCGACGGCGTACGTCGCGTGGCGAGGCACGCCCGCGCTCCCCCGCCTCGCGACGACCGCGCTCGCGATCCTCTTCGTGATGCTCACGTTCTTCCTGCTGCTCGTGACGACGCCCGCGGCGGATCCGTTCGTGCGGAGCGAGATCGTTCCGCTCAACGGGAACGGCCCGAACCCGCTGCTGCAGAACCATCCGCTCATGGGACTGCATCCGCCGCTCCTGTATCTCGGCTACGTCCTGTTCTCGGTCCCCTTCGCCTACGCGATCGCGTCGCTGATCCTCGGCGAAAGCGGTGACCGCTGGCTCGTCGCCACGCGGCGCTACGCGCTCGTGTCGTGGGGGCTGCTGGGTGTCGGCATCGTCGCCGGCGCGTGGTGGTCGTACGCCGTGCTCGGCTGGGGCGGCTACTGGGCGTGGGATCCGGTCGAGAACGCCGCGATCATGCCGTGGCTCGTGGCGACCGCGTACCTCCACTCGGTGATGGTCGAGGAGAAGCGCCGCCTCCTGCGAAGCTGGAACCTGTCGCTCGTCATCGCGACGTTCGCGCTCACGATCCTCGGTACATTCCTCACCCGCAGCGGCGTGGTGAATTCGGTCCACGCCTTCACGCAGTCGGCGATCGGTCCGCTGTTGCTGGGCTACCTCGTCGCGATCGTCGTGCTTTCCGTTGGTCTGCTGCTTTGGCGCCTGCCGACGCTCCGTGACGCGGGCACGGTCGGCGCGCCGCTCTCGCGCGAGGCGATCTTCCTCTTCCAGAACGTCGTCTTCGTCGCGGCGACGCTGACCGTGCTCCTCGGTACGCTCTACCCGCTCATCGCCGAGGCGATCAGCGGCGACCAGCTCTCCATCGGGCGTCCGTACTTCGACCGCGTCGAGGTGCCGCTCGCGCTCGCCCTCTTGTTCCTCATGGGCATCGGTCCGCAGCTGCCGTGGCACGGGGCGTCGCGCGCGACGCTGGAGCGCCAGTTCACCGCGCCAATCGTCGCCGCGGCGGGGGGCGCGCTGCTCGCGGTCGCGACCGGGCTCGGCGGCGCCTTCGCCGTGCTCACGTACGCGCTCGCGGCGTTCGTCGCGGCGACGGTGGTCCAGGAGTTCGCGCGCGGCGTCCGCGCGCGCCGCACGCTGCATGGCGAGCCCGCCGGCGCCGCGCTCGGGAGCCTGCTGCGCCGCAACGGGCGACGGTACGGCGGGTACATCGTTCACCTCGGCATCGTCCTCGTCGCCGTCGCGGTCGCGACGAGCCAGTCGAAGACGGTCGAGGTCGAACGCACGGTGCGTGCCGGCGAGAGCTTCCAGGCGGCCGGGTACACGGTGTCGTTCGCGGGCCTGCGCAGCGTGAGCGAGCCGCAGCGCGACGTGCTCGTCGCCGACCTCGCCATCACCGGCAATGGCGCCGACGAGCATCTGCGCCCGGCGGTCCTGTTCTTCCCGAACGCGACCCAGGCGGTCGGCTCCCCGGCGATCGCCGCCGGCCTGCGCGACGACGTGTACACGATCCTCGTTGCGTACGACACGAGCACGCACCTCTGGGCGACGATCCGCGTCCTCGTCATCCCGATGGTGTCGTGGCTCTGGCTCGGCGGCGCGGTCGTCGGCCTCGGCGCGGTGATCGCGGCTCTGCCGCAGCCGAAGCGCCGTGAGGTGACCCGTCCCCTCGCCCGGGCGCCCGCGACGGTGGGCGACTGATGCCGCGCTGGCTGCGCTACGGGATCGTCTTCGGCATCGCGACGCTGGTCGTCGTGCTGATGCTCTCGTTCCGGCGCGATCCCCACGACATCCGCACGGGGACCGTGGGTAAACCGGCGGCCGCGTTCACCGCCGATCGGATCGAGGGCGCGGGAACGCTTTCGCTCAGCGACTACGCGGGCAAGGTCGTCGTCCTGAATTTCTTCGCGTCGTGGTGTCCGCCCTGCAAGGAGGAGAACCCGGCGCTCGTGCGCGTCTGGGAGCGCTATCGCACCAGCGATGTGGCCTTCATCGGCATCGTCTACCAGGACTCGACGGACAAAGCGCGCGAGTACGTCCGCGCGAACGGCGTCACCTGGCCCACGGTCCAGGACGGCGACGGTCGCATCTCGTTCGCGTACGGCGTGTTCGGGCCGCCCGAGACGTACTTCATCGGACCCGACGGCATCATCGCCGGCCGGCACATCGGGCCGATCGACGAGGCGACGCTCATCACGGCGATCGACAGCCTCAGACCGCGGGCGACGCGGTGACGCGCGAGCGCGCGCTCATCCTCGTCGCACTGGTGGCGATCTTCTCCGCGGTCGCGTGGACCGCGTGGCCGCGCGAGGCCACGGCGGCGGAGCGCGTCGACCGCATCACGAGCGAGCTGCGCTGCGTGACCTGTCAAGGTCTGTCGGTGAAGGACTCGCCGGCCGCGAGCGCGCGCCAGATGCACGACCTCGTCGTCCAGCGCGTCGCAGAGGGCAGGTCCGATGACCAGATCCGCGACGAGTTCCGCGCGTCGTACGGAGACTGGGTGCTGCTCTCGCCGCCGGCCACGTCGTGGAGCGGTCTCATCTGGCTCGTGCCGCTGGTCGCGCTCGCCGCCGGTCTCGCCGTTGTCTTCGGCCGCATGCGTCGGGCGACGTCGACCGTCACGGCGCCGCCCGCGCGCGAGCTCGCCGCGCTGCGCGAGCGCGTCGCGCGCGAGGAAGCGCTGGACCTGCCGCAGACGGATGGCGCCGAGTGAGCTACCTGCTCTTCACGACGCTCTTCATCGCCGGGCTCGCTCTCGTGGTCCGTCCGATCCTCGCCCGGCGCCAGACCGCGTGGCCGGTCGAGACACCCGACGCGCACGACGACGTCGCGCGAGCGGTGAGCTCGCTGCGCGATCTCGAGTTCGCGCGCGCCGCAGGCACGATCGCACCGGCCGACCACGAGCGTCTGCGCGGTCTGCTCGAGCGTGGGGCGTTCGTCCGCGAACCGGAGGCGCGGGTCGCTCCGGCGCCGTGGCGGACGCTCGCGCTCGCGTCGCTGCTCGCCGGCATCGTCGTCGTCCTCGTCGTCATCGAGCTGCCACGGGCGGCGGGTGACCGGGCTCCTGGCGAGCCGATCACGGGAACGGCCGCCGTCGCGCCGCCCCTTCCGGAGCTCGAGGCTCGCGCGAAAGCGAGCCCGCGCGATGTGCCCACGCTCATCGCGCTCGCCGAGGCGTACGTGAGCGAGGACCGCGTGACCGAGGCCGTCGCGACCTATCAGGCGGTGCTCGCGATCGACAAGGACAGCGTGCCCGCGCTGAATGGGATCGGCTTCATGCTCTTTCGCTCGGGGGAGCTCGCGGGAGCGCGCATCGCCGCCGAGCGCGTGCTCGCACTGCGTCCGCGCGATGCCGACGCGCTGTTCCTGAAGGGGCTGATCCAGTACCGGAGCGAGGATTGGCGCGGAGCCGTCGATACGTGGGCGGTGTTCCTCGATGTCGGCGAGTTCCATCCCGGGGCGGCGATGGTGCGACCGCTCTACGAGGACGCGCGGAAGAAGGCGGGTCTCTGATCCCTAGCAGCTGATAAAGCAGGCCGGGGTTCTCAGGATCAGCGTCGGCGCGGATGTGGGGCTCGGGGTCGGCGTCGGACGGATGACGCAGCAGAGATTCAGCGTCGGCACGGGAGTGGGCGTCGGGGTCGCGATGGTGATGCAGCAGAGATTGAAGGTCGGGGCCGGTGTCGGCGTGGGCGTCGCGATGGTGATGCAGCAGACATTGAACGTTGGCACCGCGGTCGGTGTCGGCGTGGGCGTCGCGATGGTGAAGCAGCAGAGATTGAAGGTCGGGGCTGGTGTCGGTGTCGGGGTCGCGATGATGAAGCAGCAGAGATTCAGCGTCGACGCGGGGGTCGGCGTGGGCGTCGCGATGGTGAAGCAACAGATCGGATCGAGCGTCTTGAGGATCAGCGTCGGCGCTGGCGTCGGTGTGGGTGTGAACAAGAGGATCGGATCGATCGTGCGGAGAAGGAACGTGGGTTCGGGTGTCGGCGTGGGCGTCGCCAGTGTCAACAGCGTCGGCGCCGGCGTGAAGAGATAGCTCGCCGTCAGCTTCGTGCTGAGCGTCGGCGCGGGTGTCGGCGTCGGCGACGCGACGAGTTTCAGTGTCTCCGTCGAGCTCGTGAAGACGAGGAGGCTTGAATTCGGGGCGGGTGTCGCGCTCGGATCCAGCTTCGTCGCGTATGGCTGATACGCACCGTCGAACGTCGCACTTGTCGTGGGCGCCGGTGTCGGCGTCGCGGTCGCGAGCGTCACGCGCGGGTCGAACTCGATGCGCGACACGAAGCTCGGCGGCGGCGTCACGACCATCGTCGGTCCAGGCATCGAGCGCGCGACCAGGCTCGGGCCGCTCGGCGGTGGCGGCGGCAGGCGGCCGATGCGCGGATCCTCGCTCGTCTTCGCGTCGCTGTCCGGCAGGAGCACGGTTCCGGTCGTCGTCAGAACGAGGCCACCCTTCGCCACCCCGTTCGTCCCGACCGCGCGATGATCGATGACGTTCCCCACGACCGCGCCATCGACCTGGACCTGGACGTTCACGTCGACGGTGAGGTCCTTGGGATCGGCGGGCTGGATGTGCGTGTCGAGACGGCCGAGCGTTGGGTTCGGGATCGTCAGGACGAGCTTTCCGTCGATGAGCGCGACCGTCGAGCCGGGGATGTACCGCACGGGCAGGCCGTTGATGACGCCGACGGTGCGCTTATTGGCATCGACCACCGCGGCGTTCGGCGTCGCGTCGAGCACGATGCGCACGAGCGCGAGCGGCGGCGGCGCCGGCGTCGTCGGCTCAGGAACGCCGCCGGGCAGGACGATCGACTGGAATCCCGGCGGCACGCGGACCTCCTGGCCGTTCCCGATCATGCCGACGACGCCGTCGGTGGTCTGGATATTGGATACGCCGAGCGGCGAGACCGTCACGAGGAACGCCGTGCCGCGCACCGTCGCTGTGGCCGCGGGCGTGCGTACTTCGTACTTCGAGTTCGGCGTCAGCGTGCGCGATACGACGTGCCAACTTCGTCCGATGGTCTGCTGCATCGTCATGAGGAGATCGCCGGCGCTCGACGCCTGCAGCGTCTCAACGCGGATCTCGCTGTCGGGCTCGAGCTCGATGACCGAGCCGTCGAAGAAGGTCAGCACCGCGTGCGCGCCTTCCCCGGTGCGGATCACGTCGCCCTCTTGCAGCAGATCACCGTCACGCCCGAGCGCGAACGTGGCGCCGTCGTGACTCACCGCGACGGCGCCGTCGAGGACGACGAGCGTGCTCGACGATCCGAGCGCCTGCGTCGGGAACATCAGCGCGATCGCGCCGGTCATGACCAGCGCGAACACGGCGGTGAGGCCGAGCAGCATGAGCGCTCGCGTGGTGCGGCTCTTCGGAAGACGAAGTGACATCAGGGCGGAAGTATGGCGGTGAATCTCGCGCGTTCCGTGTCAGCCGGGGAGATACGCGCGGGTGATCGTCTTTACAGA
>JBDUCG010000178.1:0-4495 GCA_040003565.1 Chloroflexota bacterium
TGACCGTTGGCTAGTATGTCTCCCATTGCCGCGCATCGATGACTCCACCGCCGCGCTCGGTCGCGCAGGCGAGGGAGTGGCCAACGGGACGCTCGGAGAGCTCATTCAGGGCCAGACCGTCGCGGGCGAGGACTTCCTGGTGACGTTCCCGGTCGCGCTCTGGTCGCGCGCGCGCATCGTGATCAACGACTCCGGGATCGTCATCGCGCCGCCGCGCAAGAGCAAGGCGCGCCGGATGGCGAGCCTCGTCCTGCAACGTCTCGGTCTCCCGAACGCCGGCGCTGTGCTCGAGATCGAGTGCGAGGTACCCGAGGGCAAGGGGTGCGCGAGCTCGACCGCGGATGTCGTCGCGACCGCGCGCGCGGTCTGCGATGCGACCGGTCTTCAGCTGGAGCCCGGTGAGATCGGTGAGCTCGCCGTGCAGATCGAGCCGAGCGATGGGGTCATGTGGGACGGTGTCGTCGCGTTCAATCACCGCGCCGGCCGGCTTCTCCGCCACCTCGGGAAGCTTCCGGCGCTGCGCCTCGTCGCACTCGATCTCGGCGGCCACGTCGACACGGTCCAGTTCAATCGACGGCCGAAGGACTACTCGCAGAACGAGCGCCGGATGTGCCAGGAAGCGCTCGACCAGATCGGTGCGGCCCTCGACCGTGGCGACGTCCGCCTGCTCGGAGAAGCGTGCACGCGCAGCTCGCGCATCCATCAGCGGATCCTTCACAAGCCCGAGCTGCCCGAGCTCATCCGCATCGTCGAAGAGACGGGTGGTGCCGGCGTGAGCGTCGCGCACAGCGGCACGGTCGTCGGCCTGATCTACCCACCGGAGCAGCAGGCCGGCGCGGCGCAGGGTGAGCGGCGCGCGCTCGAGGCCTTCGCCGCGGCATCCGCGATGCACGTCGAGCCGCTCACCGGCTCTGGGCACATCCGGACGGAAACCCGTGCGCGGGAATAGCGTCCTCGACGCGATCGGCGAGACGCCGATCGTCGAGCTGCGCTCGCTGCGGACGGAGCATGCGACCGTGCTCGCGAAGCTCGAAGGGATGAATCCCAGCGGGAGCGTGAAGGACCGCTGCGCGCTCGGTCTTATCCGCGATGCGCAGAAGCGGACCTCGCTCGAGGGTAAGACGCTGATCGACGCCTCGAGCGGAAATCTCGGCACGGCGGTCGCGATGGTGGGCGCGAGCCTCGGCCTGCCGGTCCACCTCATCGTTGGGAGCACGCTGACGCACGAGAAGCGGCGCTCGATGGAGCTCCTCGGCGCGAAGCTGCAGGTTGTCGAAGGATCCTCGCTCGTGGGGGCGAAGATCGCCGAGCAGATGGCGCGCGACGATCCGCGCTACTACTTCCTCGACCAGTTCCGCAATCCGGCGAACGTCCAGGTGCACTACGACACGACCGGGCCGGAGATCGTCCGCGACGTGCCGGACATCGCCGCCTACGTGTGCTCGCTCGGCTCGGGGGGATCGGTCGTCGGCGTGGCGCGCCGGCTTCGCGCGGCAGGCATCAAGGCGCAGGTCCACGCGGTGACGGCCGAGGACGGCACGCGCATCCCTGGCCTGCGGAATCCCGGCGAAGAGGGTGGCTACCCGCCCCTGGCCGATATGAGCGTCGTCGATGAAGAACACCGTATCGCCATGGCTGACGCGATGGCCCAGATAAAGGAGACGGCACGGCGCGACGGCGTGCTGCTCGGCCTCTCCGGCGGCGCGGTGATCGCGGTGGCCGCGATGCTCGCTCGCTCGGGCCGCGTGCGGGGACACATCGTCGCGCTGTGCGGCGACTCGTCCTTCAAGTACTTCTCGAAGGCACTCTCGGTCTAGGGGAGCGCGTCCGCCAGGCGCCGCATCCCTTCGCGCAGTCGCTGCTCGGGCACCGAGAACGTGATCCGCAGGTGGCCCTCGCCGTCCCCGCCGAACGCTGCTCCTGGCATCGTCGCGACGCCCGCAGCCACCAGACGAGCCGCGAGCGCGCGCGAGTCAGGGTCCGCGGCCTTCGCGAAGAGGTACAGGCCGGCCTCAGGCACGTCCGCCTTGAGCGCGGCAGGGAGGAGGGACACCGCGGTGTCTCGAAGCTGCTGGAGCTCGCCATGCATGCCCGCCCGCCACGCGCCGAGACCGTCGAACACCGCGAGCGCCGCCTGCTGCGAGAAGGTCGTGGCGCAGGTGATCGTGTTCGTCGCGACGGCCGCGATGGCTCGCGCGATCTCGACAGAACCGATGGCGTACGCCAGTCGCCAACCGGTCATCGCCCACCTCTTCGAGAAGCCATCCATAAGCACGCACCGGGCGGGATCTCCGATCGCCGCGAACAGCGAGGTCCCTGGCTGGAACTCGAGCCCGCGGTAGAGCTCGTCGCTCACGACCAGGATGTCCCGCTCTCGCGCGAAGTCTCCGATCATCGCCGCGTCGTCGGGCCGCAGGACGGTCCCGATCGGATTGCTGGGCCAGTTCGCGACAAGGACGCGTGAGCGAGACGATGCCGCGCGCTCGAGCCCTTCGCGCGTCGGCCGGAATGCGTCGCTCGCCGCCAGGCGCACCGCGATCGGCGTGCGCCCGAGCATTCGCGCGACCGCGCCGTAGGCCGGGAAGCCCGGCTCGAAGTACATGATCTCGTCGCCTGGATCGGTGTACGCGATCAGGATCGCGACGAGGACGAGCTTCGAGCCCGGGAGCACTGCGACGTTGTCGGCAGTGAGCCCGACACCGAGCTCGTGGGTCGCATCGCGCGCGAGCGCCGCACGAAGCTCGGGGATGCCCGCGGGCGGACCGTAGTGCGTCGCACCGGCGCGCAAGGCTGCGATGCCCGCGTCGATGACCGGCTGTGGCGTTCCGAAGTGCGGCTCGCCGATCTCCAGGTGAACGATGTCCACTCCTTTTGCCTCGAGGGCGCGCGCCTCGGCGAGGTACTTCACGCCGGACTCGGTCCCCATCGCCTTGAACAGGGAGCTCGTCTCCCGAGGAGCGGTCATCGCGCTGCGAGATAGCTACGCGCGCGGTCGCGGATCGCCGTCGGATCGAGGTCCACCACACGTCTGGGTCCGTCGCCTGGTGCGACGCGTAGATGCAGCACCGTCGGTCCGCCACCTGAGGCCGCCTCACGGGCCGCGGCCGCGATCTCGTCCTCCGTCGTGCAAACGATGACCCGCGGGCACCCCGCGGCGCGGGCGAGCGCCGCGAGGTCGAGACCATTCGCCGTCGCGGTCGGCTGGCCTCCGGTCGAGCCGTTCTGGGTGTTGTCGACGATCGCGAGGACATAGTCGGACGGCGCGTGCTGCGCGATCGTCACGAGCGTCCCGAGATTCATGAGCACCGACGCGTCGCCTTCCATCGCGACGACCGGCTTGCCGGAGCCGAGTGCCATGCCCAGGCCGACGCTCGACGCGAGACCCATCGAGCCGAGGACGTACACCACACGCGCATCGTCGCCCGCCGCGTACAGCTCCTCGCAGGCCGCGCCGGCGTAGCAGACCGCGACGCGATCCGACATCGCGCGGAGCAGCGCGCGCATCGCGTCGACGCGTTTCATGCGGTCGTCGCGCGCGTCCAATCCTCGGGCGACGCGAGTATCGCCACGCGCCCGTCCGGGTCCGCGGCCATCGCTGCGGCGATCGAATCCGCGCCCGAAGCTTCGACTATCCCGACCTCGCACGCCGCCAAGACGCCGCGCGTCGCGCGGCCCATCGGCATCTGCGCTGCGATGCGCTCCCCGGTGCCGCCACGCATCGAGACGAGCATCAGGAGCGGGAGCTGATAGAAGGACACGAGCGAGGTGAGCGCGTTGACCGTGTTGCCAATTCCCGAGTTCTGCATGAGGAGCACGCCGCGCCGGCCCGCGAATGCGGCGCCTGCGCACAGACCGACCGCCTCCTCCTCGCGCGTGCAGGGAACGTGGGTGAATCGCGGATCGGCGTCGATGGCCGCAAGCAGCGGAGCCAGTCCTTTGTCGGGGACGCTCGTTACGAACGTTCTGCCCGCGCTCGCCAGCCCGTCAAGGACGGCCTTCAGGGACGAGGTCGTCACTTCCGGAGTGTAGCCAGCGCCCTGCCCGCTGCCGCGGCAGCCGGTGTCGCGATGAGACCCGCGAATGCGCCGAAGAGCAGCCCGCCGATCACGTCGCTCGGCCAGTGCGCGCCCACGTAGACGCGTGTAACGCACATGATCGCCACGTACAGCGCGAGCAGCGGTCTCGACCAGGGGACGCGTTCCGCGACGAGCACCGAGAGGAAGGTCGCGCGAACGACGTGGCCCGACGGGAACGCGTATGGCGCCTCGGACCTCACGAATTGGAGAAAGTTGAAGTCCCGAAGCACGCTCGATGGTGGAGGCTCGTGCGGCACCACGTATTTGAAGCCGGCCTCCACGAGGACCGCGATGAAGAGGACCAGCGGGGCCGAGCCGGACGGTCCGTCGCGCCGCGTCCAGAAGAACGCCAGCACGAGTGCCAGGGCAGCGGTGACTTCCGCCCGACCCGTGATCGTCACGAGCGACGAGAAGAGGTC
>JBDUCG010000179.1:0-4493 GCA_040003565.1 Chloroflexota bacterium
GCCGCCGGCCGTCAGGAAATCGACCGCGCGATCGCCCGGCGCGATGTTCGCGACCGCGACGGTCTCGCCGAGATCATCCGACACGACCACACCGTCGAAGCCGAGCGAATCGCGGAGCAGCTGGCGGATCACGACCGGTGAGAACACTGCGAGCCGCGAGGGGTCGATCTTCTGATATGTCGCCAGGGCCACCATGACGAACGGGATCCGGGCAGCGACGGCATCACGGAACGGCGCGAGATAGGCGTCGGTCGTCGTCGTCTCAGTGTCGACGACGGCGGCTGTGAAGTCCGTGTTTCCCTTCACGCGACCAAGTCCCGGGAAGTGCTTGGCCGTCGTCGCGACGCCGGCGTCCTCCAAGCCACGCAGGAACGCGAGACCGTGCGCGCTCACCGTCGCGGGGTCGTGTCCGTAGCCACGCCGCAGCACGCCGATCGGCTCGTTCTGCGCGTCGCTGCCGGGCGGCACGACATCGAGCACCGGCGCGAAATTGAGATTGACGCCCGCGCTCAGGAGCTCGCGACCCCACTGCATGGCCTGCGCGCGAAGCGCGATCGGATCGACGGTGCTCTGGTCCAGCGCGCTCGGGATCGTCGTGAAGCCCGGACCCAAGAGCGACTGGATCAGGCCGCCCTCTTGATTCGCCGCGACGAAGAAACGCACGTTCGCCGTCGTGTCCGGCGCGGCGAGCGCTTGCACGGAGTCCGCGACCGATCGGATCGCCGCCGCGCCGGCGGTGCTCCGTTCGACGAACCAGACCGAGCCGAAGTGCTGGGTACGGATCGCACTCGTCTCCGCGGCACCGAGTCGATCGTTGGCGAGACCGAGCAGGAACAGCTGCCCGATGCGCTGGTCCGTTGTCATCGTGGCGAGCGTCGCGGCCGCGCAGTCCCGCGTCGCTGTGGGGCTCGGCGCAGCGCTCGCCGTCGCGGTCGCCGTCGGGCTCGTGCTTCCGCTCACGGTCGGAGTCGCGATCGCCGCCGGCTGTGAGGTACAGGACGCGAGTAGCCATGTGAATGCGATGGCTATCGCACGGCGGTGAGTCGGCGAACTCGCCAGCGCTATCCGGCCCCTCAGGGGAAGAGTTATAGCCGCTTGTGCTCCGTGGGACGATGCCCTGATGAATACCCGCGCCCTCGCGACCGGAGCGGCCGTCATCTTGGTCCTGGTTCTGGGCGTCGTGCTTCTCTACGCCTACCGGGCGCAGGCGCCATCGGTCACCGGCACGTCAACTGCCACTGCGCGCGTGACCTCGACCGCGGCCGTAGCGACTGCGGCGCCAACCCCGACATCGACCGCAACCACAGGTCAGCCACCACAGCCGGGCGCGCCGAAGTCATGGGCTTCAACGTGCGGCACCGTGAGCGAGTTCGTGAGCAGTACCGGCACCGCGAACGGATCGTTCGTGCTGAGCTCACCGGGACGTCTACCGCTCAGGGTGACCGTGCCCGCGCAGTCATCGCTGAGCGGACCGCTCGCGGGTTACATCTGCGGGAGCATCTATGGGACAGGAGCGCCCAGCCCGACCTTTGTCGGACTCTGGGCGCCAGGGACTCCGGGGTTCATCCCTGACGGCACCGTTCCCGCCACGAAAGCGGAGCCGGCACTCAGTGGATTCGTTCTTCCCCAAGCGTGCGCATACACCGCGCCGCCCGTCACCGGCGCCGATCAGACGGAGTGGTGGGTCGACTGCGGCGCGACCGCGAATCGCGATGCCCGCGGCACGCTGGCGCCGCCGCTCACGCAGCAGGGATGGACCTCTTGTGGCGCCGTGACCGCGACGGCGACATGGGCGAAGGGAACGGCCCGGCTGGTGATCTCCGAATCTCCCGGCTCGGTCGGCGACTATCCGAAGCTGTCGCAGCCAGTTAGGCCGGCGACGACGGCGGGATGTCCCTAGGGCGGACATACATCGTTTACAAGACATATATTGCGCGAGTAATATGTCGCCTATGGCAGATGTGTTCGAGATCCTGGCCGACCCGACCAGGCGCCGCCTGGTCGACGCCCTCCGCACAGGCGAGCGCTCCGTGAGCGAGCTCGTCGAGGTGGTGGATATCGGTCAGCCGGGCGTCTCGCGGCAGCTGGCCATCCTCCAGGACGCCAAGTTCGTCCGCGTCCGCCCCGACGGCCGGCGGCGGATCTACATGCTGCGCCCGGAGCGGTTCCGCGAGCTGGACGACTGGATGGAGCGATACCGCGATCTGTGGGAGGCACGCCTCGACAGGTTTGCTGACGAGCTCGGGCGACGCAAGGCAGCGCGGGCAAAAGACAAAGGGGGAAAACGCGAGTGACGACAGCAACGGCGACAGCGAGCACGGCGACGCACAAAGAGGAGAAGAAAGTGGGATCAGTCACACCAAGCTTGACCTTCAAGGAAGGCGGCGAAGACGCGGTGAAGCAGTACGTCTCGGTCATTAAGAACTCGAAGATCGGGAACATCATGCGCAGCGAAGGCGGCCCGATCGCGAAGGGCCAGCTGCTGCACGCGTCGTTCGAGCTCGACGGACGCGAATTCACGGCGATGGACGGCGGCCCGTCGTTCTCGTTCGCCGAGGGCTTTTCGATGGTCGCGACCTGCGAGAATCAGCAGGAGCTCGACGAGATCTGGCGCAGGCTCACCGAGAACGGCGGAGAGCCGGGACCCTGCGGCTGGCTCAAGGACCGGTGGGGCGTGTCCTGGCAGGTGATCCCGGCGTCGCTCGGGACGATGATGGGCGACTCGCGCTCCGGCAACCCCGCGAAGGTCATGGAGGCACTGCTGAGGATGGGCAAGCTCGACATCGCGGCCCTCGAGAAGGCTTACAAGGACCGATGAACACGAGGGTGTCCTCGGGCGCGCGGCGGAAGGTGCGAATGGAACGCACCTTCCGCGCGTCCATCGAAGAGGTCTGGGATCTCTGGACCACCAAAGAGGGCCTCGAGTCGTGGTGGGGCCCGGATGGTTTCGCCGTCACGGTCCGCAAGATCGATCTGCGCCCTGGCGGCGAGCTTCTCTATGCGATGACCGCGGTCGCGCCTGAGCAGATCGCGTTCCTCAAGAACGCGGGGATGCCGATCGTGACGGAGTCGCGCGCGACGTACCGGGAGATCACGCCGCCACGGCGCCTTGCCTACGACCACGACACGGATTTCATCCCAGGCGTCGAGCCGTATAACGTCGCGACGCTCATCGAGCTCGAACCCACCGCCGATGGCGTGCGGATGGTCCTCACCTTCGACGCGATGCACGCGGAAGAGTGGACGAAGCTCGCGGTCATGGGCTGGGAGATGGAGCTCGGCAAGCTGGAGCGGCTTCTCGCCGCGTAGACCGCGCGCGATCGGCCTCGGCCTATGAACGACGGGACGCGGCGACGTGGATGGCCGCGAGGATCAACGCTAGTAGCGCGAGCGCCGGGCCGAGGGTCGCAACGCCGGCGGTCTGCATGACCACGCCGATCGTTGCCGGAATCGTCGCGCCGCCCAGCATGCCCGCGGCGACCATGTAGCCGATCGCGCGTGGCGCGGCGTCGTGTCCGACGCGCTGCGGCGTGAGATAGATGAGCACCGGAACGAAGACCGAGAGCGACGCGCCGAGGCAGGGAAGCGCGACCAGCGCCGCGAGGTCTACGGGCAGGACCGTGAACGCGAGCGTCGCGATGACCGCTCCCCCAACGCTGAGATCGAGCCAGCGGCGCGCGGAGAGTCGATCCCCGACGATGGCGAGCACGATGCGGCCGGCGCCGAGGGCGGCCCAATAAAAGAACACCGCGGTCGCCGCGGTCGTCGTCTCGAGCTCCGCAGCCGCGGTGAACCTCGTGTACGCCCACTGACCGGCGCCGAGCTCGACGCCGACGTAGACGAACATGAGCGCGATCCCGCTGAGGAGAAGCGAGATCCCGGACGTCGCCGGCGCCGTTGGATGCTGCGGAGCCTGTTCGAGGTCCGTGCGGAGCAGGTAGATCGCGCTCGCGACCACAACGAAGGCGATGCCGCTGACCGCAAAGCCCGCCCGCCAGGAACCGATCCCCACGATCGCGAACGTGATGATCACCGGACCGAGCGAGGCGCCCGCCGCCCACGCTGCGTGAAGCGCGGCCATGAAACGCACACCGCGACGGAGCGCTGCCTCCGTGTTGACCGCCGCGTCGAGTAGTCCGACGCCCGCTCCCAGCACTGCGGCCGCCAGCGTGATGACGATCCAGTCGGTCGCAACCGCGAACAACGCGAGGCCGATCGCCGCGAGCAGCGCCGGTAGAAGGAGGACGAGCGTCGTTCCGATGCGGTCGCGGATCGCGCCGCTGAACGTGCTCGCTCCGAACTGCGCGATCGTCATCGCCGTGAGCAGCACGCCGAGCCCGGCGAGCGGTGCGCCCAGCGCATCGCGTATCGATGGCCAGGCGACGCCGAGCATGCCGGTCGGCAGGCCCAGAGCGACGAGCGCCCCGATCGCGGCGGCCGCGGTACGTCGACGTGCGCGCACCGCGCGCAGCCTATCGAGTTGCTTGGGTGGT
>JBDUCG010000180.1:0-4487 GCA_040003565.1 Chloroflexota bacterium
GCCGCGCGCGCGTTCCGGGGCAGGGAACGGTGTTCGAGCGGCTACGCGAATATCTACCCGACGACGATCCGCGCTCGATCTCGTGGACCGCGACGGCGCGCCGCGGACGGCCGATCACCGTCGAGTACGAGACCGAGCGGCAGCAGCGGATCCTCATCCTCCTCGACGCCGGCCGGATGATGTCGAGCACGCTCGGCGGGCTCACCAAGCTCGACCACGCCGTGAACACCGCGCTGATGCTGAGCTACGTCGCCACCGCGAAGGGCGACGAGGTCGGGCTCCTCGGCTTCGCGGACACCGTGCGCTCGTACGCGGTGCCGCGACGCGGTCGCAAGCAGTTCCTGCGGCTGACGGAGGAGCTGCGGCGCCTCGAAGTCACCACGACCGAGCCCGACTACCGCGCCGCCTTCGAATTCCTGCGCGCGCGCACCGCGCGACGCGCCCTGGTCGTGCTCTTCACCGATCTGGTGGACGACGAGGCCTCGCGCGCGCTCGTCGCCGCGGTCACGCGCCTGGCGGGGAACAACCTCGTGCTCTGCTGCCTGCTCGCGGATCCGCAGCTCGCGGAGGTCGCGGCCAAGGTGCCGTCGTCGACGACCGAGCTTTACGAGCGCGTCGTTGCCGAGGACGTGCAGGAGGCACGGGCCCGTGCGCTCGCGATCCTGCGGCGGCGCGGCGTGCACACCATCGACGTTCCAGCGGAGCGCCTCACGGTCGCGACGATCCAGCGCTATCTGGAGCTGAAGTCGCGGTACCTCTGAGCGCGGCGCCGACGTCGCGGCGCTGCGGCCATAGCGCCCCGGTGATGAACCCGAACATCAGGAGCGCGACGCCGGCCGCGTAGCCGCGCACGTAGACCGTGTGCAGGTACCACATCACGGGGATCAGGAGCACGGCGCCCGCGATGACGACGAAGGCGGCGCGGCGAGGCGGCAGCGTACCCGCGGCGATGATGATCGGGATGACGAGCAGCAGCAGGTCGTAGGTGTTGCTGTAGACGACGCCGGCGCTCGACAGCGTGAGCCACACGGGCAGCCATCCTTCGCTGCGCGGGTCGAACTTCAGCGCCGCGAAGACCATCGCGAGCAGCACCGGCGGCGCGAGCCACGCGCCGTCTGGTCCGAAGAGCTGGATGAACAGGGTCTGGATCGTGACCGGCTCGATGCCGACCTGCACCGCCGCGACGTGCGTGAACCACGCGGGCCACCAGGTCGGGAGGATCAGCCACGAGATCGCGATGGTCGCCACGCCCGCGGCGACCGCGGCGAGAACGAACCGGCGGCCCGTCCGTGGGTCGGGGCCACTCGGCCACAGCGCGCGCACCGCGAATCCCGGCGCGGTGAAGACGAAGAGCGGCGGCTTCACGAGCATGATCACCGCGAGCAGGCCGGCGGCGACCGGCCGCTTCGCGCGCAGGCACAGCACGATCCCCGCGAGCGCGGCGACGAAGAAGAACGTCCACTGACCGGTGAGGTACGTGACCGCGGCCGGCGATGAGAACGTCAACATCAAGCCGACCACGCCGTGGACCCAGTCGACGTCCGGTACGTATGCGCGAAGCAGCGCGCGCATCGCGACGATCGCGGCGGCCATGCCGATCACGCTCCACACCACGCTCGCGGCGCTCGTCGAGAGCAGCGCGAACGGCACGAGCGCGATCGTCACCCACGGGGGGTACACGTACACGGCGTTGTCGGGGATGTGGGCGGTCCCGATGCGCACCGCCGTCTCGCGCCAGGTCGTGGCGTCGTACGGGTCGAGTCCCAGCAGCAAGGCGCGCGGCCCGGCCCAAATGGTCGCGAAGTCGTCGATGCCGAGCATCGCGCTGCGCAGCTCGCCAAAGAGGATGAAGAGTCCGGCGAGACCGACCACGAGACCGATCGCGTACGCCACGTCGGCGCGTCGCAGACTCACGGGCGGGCTTCGCTCCTGATCGGTCGCGCCAGAACGACGTACGAGTCCTTCGTGGTCGGCTGCGCCGCGAGCGCCATTGCCGCGCCGAGCAAACGCGTCGCGGCAGACGGCACACGACGCAGAGCGGCGACTCGCGAGCCGACCGTCGCTGGATCGAACTCGAGCAGTCCGAACGTCGCGACGGGCTGCAGGCCGCTCCGGATCAGGAACTCCGCGATCGACCGCCGCGAGAAGTACGAGTAGTGCGGCGGGAATGTCCCCACCTGATAGAGCTGATCGAGCGGGCCGGACAGCCGCGCCCGCGCGAGGACACCGGCGGTCCGGTACAGAAGCCCATCACTGACCGGCACCTTGATCACGACGAGCTCGAGGTCGGAACGCAGCTGGCCGACGATGCCGCCGAACATCGACGACAGACGCTCGGCCCCGAAATGCTCGATCACGTCGAGGAAGGTGACAACGCGCGGCCGGAACGACAGCGTGCCAAGTCGCAGATCCCAGCCGTTGTCGGTCGGCGGCGGGATGAGAACACCTTCGATCCCCTGCTGACGCAGGCCACCGACCGCGTCGCTCGACGTGTCGGTGCCGGCGAGCCGCGTCATCCCCGAGGCGCGCGCCTCTTCGAGGAACCAGCCGCGCCCCGCGCCGAAGTCGAGGAGAGCGTCCGCGTCGGGCAGCTGAGCGCGGATGTGCTCGAGGATCGTCGTCGCCTGCCGCCGACGGGTCGTCGCGAGCGAGCCCAGGAACTCGCCCTCGTCGTACTGACGGTGGTAGTCGACGTCGCGTCGCGCGTCCGTCCGGTGTTCGGCCACGCTATGACCGCAGCGCGAGCAGCGCTCGACCCTGAGGTGTGGCGTTCCGGTGGTGGGTCGCAGCGGCTGGTCGCAGATCGGACATCTCCGCCCGCCGCCGCTCACTGCGGCAGAATATCGCCGGTTCGACCGCGCGACGCTACGGGAAGGTGCCGAGTTGTACCGAGGACAGCGCGTCTGCGTCGTGATCCCCTGCTACAACGTCGCGCCTCATATCGCGGACGTGCTCTCCGCGATGCCCGACTACGTCGACCAGGTGATCGCGGTCGACGACGGCAGCCGCGACGACACGGTGAAGACCCTGGAGGCGGCGACCGACAAGCGCGTCGAGCTGATCCGCCACGACAAGAACCGCGGCGTGGGTGCGGCGATGCGCACCGGACTGACGCGCGGGGCTGAGACGGGCGCCGACCTGCTCGTGAAGGTCGACGGCGACGGCCAGATGGACCTCGCCGACCTCACCAAGCTGCTCGATGCGCTCGTCGACGATCCGCGCTACGGCTACGCCAAGGGCAACCGCCTCATCGATCAGAAGTCGCTCGCGCAGATGCCGCGACTGCGTTTCATCGGCAACTTCGCGCTGACGTTCCTCACCAAGCTCGCGTCGGGCTACTGGTACGTCGTCGATCCCCAGAACGGCTACCTCGCGATCCGGCGCAGCGTCTGGGAGCGCTTGGATCCCGAGCGGCTCAGCGATGGCTACTTCTTCGAGAACGACATGCTCGTTGGTCTGAACATCCTCGACGTCCCGGTGAAGGACGTGCCGATCCCGGCGCGGTATGGCAGCGAACAGTCACATCTGCGCGTGCGACGCGTGCTGTTCCCGTTCTTCTTCCTGTTGATCCGTCGCACCTTCTACCGCGTCTATATGAAGTACATGCTGCGCGACTTTTCGCCGATCGCCCTGTTCCTCCTCTTCGGTATCCCGCTCTTCATCTGGGGCGTTGTGTTCGGCGCCTACCAGTGGTGGAGTCACGCGCAGCTTGGCATCGCCACGCCGACAGGAACGGTCATCGTCGCCGTCGTTCCGCTCATCCTGGGTTTTCAGCTGCTGCTGCAGGCGCTCGTTCTCGACATCCAGGACAGCCCCAGGTAGCGACTAGATCGGCGCGCGTCGTCCGACGAATAGCACGTAGCCCCAGAGCATCGCGCCGGTCACGGCGCCGACGGCGGCCTTGACGGCCTCGCTCGCGCCACTCGGGGAGAGGAAGCCTTCGATCAGACCCGCGACGCCGAGCACGGGGATCACCAGCAACATCACGCGCGACGCCTGAGCGCTCCCCAGACGCAGCGCGTCGCGGCGTGAGCGCTCACCCGGCCGCAGGATCGCCCACGCGAGGCGCAGCCCGGCCCCGCCCGAGAGGAAGATCGCCGAAAGCTCGAGCACGCCGTGGCCCGCGATGAACGCGAGCAGTCCGCCGGCGAGACCGTAGCCCTGGACGACGGCGAAGATCGTGCCGAGCATCGCGCCGTTCGACGCGATCCCGTAGATCGTCAGCGCGCCGGCGGTGAGACCGCCGGCGAAGAGCACGACGGCGACGCGCACGTTGTTGACGATGATCAGCGGGCCCGCGATCGGCCGGAACCCCTCGGGGATGTCGGTCCACAGCTTCCGCTCCGCGAGTTGCTGCCGGGTCTCTTCGGAAAGCGCGTTCGCGGCGACGTCCGGCAGGAGGATCCCGACCGCGTACATGACGAGCGCGAAAACCATGAAGATCGCGAACGCGGCGCCCGTCCAGGGAAGGCTCGCGCGGACGCTCG
>JBDUCG010000181.1:0-4482 GCA_040003565.1 Chloroflexota bacterium
CTCTACGGCATCTACGTGAAGTACCTCGGAGCGGACTGGCCGGCCGGCGAATACCGGGTGACCATCGAGTCCAGTGGCCGGCGCTTCGAGGTGATCGCGACGCGCTAACGCCAGCCTTCTGCCGTGGTCCAGTTTCGCCTAGATTTACGGTATTCCGACCCAGACCGCATCCGGCAAGCGCGGCGACTGGCTCACCCTTGGCGAGGCCAGCCGGATCCTCGGCGTGGATCCAGACACGCTGCGCCGCTGGGCTGACAACGGGAAGGTCGACGTCTTCACCACACCCGGCGGTCACCGCCGGTTCCTTCGCTCGGCCATCGACGCGCTGCTGCCCCGCCCGCGTGCCGCAAGACGTACCTCGCTGACCGCGATGGGCGAGACGCCCGACAAGGTGGCGGCGGAATTCCGCAAGCGCGTGCGCACCGATGTGAGCGATCAGGACTGGCATACGCGCTTCGACGAGAGCTCGCTCCGCTGGTTCCGCGAGCGCGGAGTGCGTATGAGCGATCTGCTCCTCGGTCATCTCGACACCGCGCGCCGCGCGGGTCAGGAGCAGTACCTGTCGCAATCCGAGTCGCTCGGCCGCGAGTACGGCGTCGAGGCGAAGCGGGCCGGTCTGTCACTCGGCGAAGCGACGCAGGCGTTCCTCTTCTTCCGCGCTCGGTTCATGGCGGAGATCGCGCACGTCGCGCGCCGCCGCTCGCTCGAGTCCGCCCAGGCGGCGTTCCTTTTCGAAGAAGCCGACCGCGCGCTCGACCGCATCATCCTCGCGATGATCTCCGGGCATCAGGCGGCACCGACCGCTCCGGCTGGCTAGCATCGGGCGCATGCCCGATATCGCTGCGCTGCGGAAGCGCGCCTTGAACGCGATCGACCAGCGGCGCGACGCGCTCTTCGAGCTCTCGCGCGCGATCCACGCGAATCCCGAGACCGCGTACGAGGAGCGCCAGGCCGCGACGCGTCTCGCCGATTTCCTCGAGAAGAACGCCTTCAAGGTGCAGCGCGGCTACCGCGGCATCGAGACCTCGTACCGCGGCGACGCGTCAGGCAAGAACGGCGGCCCACGCGTCGCGATCCTCGCCGAGTACGACGCGCTCGCGGAGCTCGGTCACGGCTGCGGGCACAACCTCATCGCGATGATCGGCACCGCCGCCGCGGTCGGCGTGCGCGACGTCATCGGCGACATCGACGGCGCGGTGGCTGCGATCGGGACGCCGGCGGAGGAAGGCGGCGGCGGCAAGGTCGCGCTGCTGCGGGCGAACGGCTTCGACGATGTCGACGCCGCGATGATGATCCACCCCACCACCGGTCGGAGCCTCGCTGGCCGTCATTCGCTTGCGTCGAACCGCGTCCTCGTCGAGTACTTCGGCAAAGCTGCGCACGCTGCGTCGCAGCCGGATCAGGGCATCAACGCGCTCGACGGTCTCATCCAGCTCTTCAACAGCGTGAACGCGATGCGGCAGCAATTGCGCTCCGATGCGCGCATCCACGGCATCATCACGAACGGCGGCAGCGCGGCGAACGTGATCCCCGATCACACCGCTGGCCGCTTCAGCGTGCGCGCCCTCGACCGCCGCTATCAACAGGAAGTCCTGAAGCGCTTCACCGCGTGCGCCGAGGGCGCGGCGAAAGCCACCGGCACCACGGTGAAGGTCACCGTTCACGAGAACGCGGGCTACGAGAACATGGTCTTCTCGACGCCGATGGCGGAGCGCTGGGCGCAGCACATGAAGGGTCTGGGCATGCAGGTCTTCGAGGCGCGTGACGACGAGCGCGTCGGCTCGACGGACATGGGCAACGTCATGCAGGTGATGCCGGCGATCCACCCGTACATCGCGATCGCGACCGAGCCCGTGCCCGGCCACTCCATCGCCTTCCGCGATCTCGCGGTCACCCAGGGCGCGCTCGACAACGCGCTCGTCGCGGCGAAAGCGCTGGCGCTCACAGCGCTCGACGTGCTCACCGACCCGACCGTGTTGCAGCGCGCGCGCGCGGAGTTCGACGAGCGGCGCAAGGCGGGCATCGTGAAGGGCCGCGCGTCCTAGGACTCAGTAAGGAGGCCACGACCCTCACCGTTGCCCAGGTCTTCTGGGGCATCGGCTTCGGTCTTCTCGGCACGCTCTTTCCCTTGTTCCTCAAAGAACTGGGCGCGACACCCACGGATATCGGACTGGTCTTCGGCGTCGGCAACGTCATCGCGGCGGCGAGCTTCATCCCGATCGGCCTCGCGGCCGACCGCTTCGGGCGCCGACCGCTCCTCATCGGCGTGTGGCTCGCGTCGACCGTCGGCGCGGCAGCGTTCCTCCCGCTCACCGACTGGCACGGCGCGTTCATCGGATCGTCGCTCTACTGGATCGGCAGCGCGGCGCTTCCCTTGATGAGCGCGCATCTCGCGGCGCTCACGCCGCGCGCGCGTCTCTCAGGCGAGCTCGGCATCGTCTATGGCGCGTTCTTCTTCGGGACCATCCTCGCCGCGCCTTTCGCCGGGGCGGTCGGCGCCGCGGTCGGCCTGCGGGGCGGCATCGCCCTCGCGACCCTCGCGTTCATGCTCTCGTCGGCCCTCACCCTCCGGCTCACACGGACCCCGCCGATCCCGCACGTTCCGGGTCCGCCACTGCCGCGATCGTTCTGGACGCTCCTCGCGATCACGCCGCTCGCGGCGATCATCACGACCGTCGTAAATCCGCTGTTCCCGATCTACGTGCGCGATGTCGCGGGCGTCCCCCTCGAGCGCGTCGGTGTGTACGTCGGCCTGGTCGCGCTCGGCGCCGCGCTCTTCTCGGCGGCGGGTGGCCGCGTCGCGGATCGTTTCGGTCCGGTGCCCGCGGTCATCGGCGCCGGCGCGGTGCTCACGCTCGGCGCGGGCACGATCGCGCTGTCGGGTCGCTCGGAGCTGCCGCTCGCGTTCGGGTCGTTCCTCCTCGGCGCGCAGGTCGCGCCGAACCCCGTGCTCGCCGGAGCGCTCGAGCGCATCCTGCCGCCGGCGCGCGCGGCGCTCGGTTATTCGGGTTTCCAACTGGTGTTCGCCCTCGGGTTCGGGACGGGAGGTCTCCTCTCCGGCGTGCTCTACGACGCCGACCCCTTGCTTCCTCTTCTCGTGCAGCTCGCGCTTGCTCTCCCGCTGACCGCGACGGTCGCGGTGATCGTCGCGCGCATCCTGTCCGCGCGCCGCGCCACCTAGAATCGGACGCCCGTGCTCGTCGCGAAGGAAGCCCCGACCACGAACCCCCATCTGCTGTCCTGGGTGGACGAGATGGCGCGCATGTGCAAACCCGACCGCGTCTATTGGTGCGATGGATCGGACGCCGAGGCGCAGCTCCTCACGGAAGAGGCGGTCGCCGACGGCGTGCTCATCCCGCTGAACCCTGAGAAGCGCCCGCGCTCCTATTACTCGCGCTCGAACCCGAATGACGTGGCGCGCACCGAGGAGCTCACGTTCGTGTGCACGCCGACGAAGGCCGAGGCCGGCGCGACGAACAACTGGATGGACCCCGAGGAGGCGCGCCGTAAGCTCGCGGCGATCTACGACGGCGCGATGAAGGGCCGCACGATGTACGTGATCCCGTATCTCATGGGGTCACCGGATTCGCCGTTCGCGATGCTCGGTGTCGAGCTCACCGACTCCGTGTACGTCGTCCTCAACATGCGGATCATGTCCAGGATCGGCACCGCCGCGCTCGACCGCCTCGGCGCCACGAGCGACGATTTCAATCGCGGCCTGCACTCCGTCGCCGACTGCGATCCGGAGCGCCGCTACATCGCGCACTTCCCGCAGGACAACACCATCTGGTCGGTGGGCTCCGGCTACGGCGGCAACGCGCTGCTGGGCAAGAAGTGCCTCGCGCTGCGGATCGCGAGCTATCGCGCGAAGCACGAAGGGTGGCTGGCCGAGCACATGATGCTGCTCGAGGCCGAGAGCCCCGAGGGCGAGACGCACTTCATCGCGGGTGCGTTCCCGAGCGCGTCGGGAAAGACCAACCTCGCGATGCTCGTGCCGCCGCCGGAGTTCGCGGGCTGGAAGCTCCGAACGATCGGCGACGACATCGCGTGGATGCGCGTCGGCGACGACGGCCGTCTCTACGCGGTCAATCCGGAGTTCGGATTCTTCGGCGTCGCACCGGGCACGAACCCCCACACGAATCCGAATGCGATGAGGATGCTCGAGCACGACTGCATCTTCACCAACGTCGCGCTCACGCCGGACAAGGACGTCTGGTGGGAGGGTATGGACGGGCCGGAGACCGACCTCATTGATTGGCGCGGGAAGCCGTGGAAGCGCGGCTCGAAGGAGCCCGCGGCGCATCCGAATAGCCGCTTCACGGCGCCGATGGACAACAACCCCGCGCTCTCGCGCTACGCGAAGGACCCGCGCGGCGTCCCGATCTCGGCGATCCTCTTCGGCGGCCGTCGCTCGACGACCGTGCCGCTCGCGGTCGAAGCGTTCAACTGGACGCACGGCGTCTATCTCGGCGCGACCGCCGG
>JBDUCG010000182.1:0-4482 GCA_040003565.1 Chloroflexota bacterium
CCGTCGATGTAGTCGGAGACGAGGTACGCGATCTCGTCCTGCTGCGTGAAGTCGAAGGCGGTGACGATGTTCGGGTGCCGCAGCTTCCCGACCGCGCGCGCTTCCTGTGCGAAGCGCTCGCCGAAGGCCGGATCGCCCGCCGTCTGCGGCGGAAGGACCTTGATCGCGACGAACCGACCGAGGCTCGGCTGATACGCCTTGTACACGGCGCCCATCCCGCCGGCGCCGATCTTCTCGACGATCTGATAGGTCCCGAGATTGTTCCCGGGTTGCAGGCTCACAGCTTGATCGCCTCCACGCGGTACGCCTCTACCGGGGTCCGCCGTCCCTTCAACTCCAACGCGCCAAGAGGCGTCGTCCGTACGCCCTCGCCCGCGGCCTGGAGAGCAGCTGCGGAGCAGACCACCTCGCCGGCCTGAGCCTGTCCCTGCAACCGCGCCGCGACGTTCACGGTGTCGCCGATCGCGGTGAAGTTCTGGTACTGCTCGCTGCCGAGGTTCCCGACCATCGCCTCGCCGGTGTGCACGCCGATCCCGTAGCCGAGCTCGGTGCCCACCTCGCGCGCCGCGTCGCGCATCGCGAGGGCGCCGCGGAGCGCGAGCCGGACGTGATCCGCTTGCGGCGCCGGCGCGTTCCAGAGCGCGAGGATCGCGTCGCCCGCGAAGCGGTCGATGGTGCCGCCGGTGCCGCGGATCGCCTTCGCCGCCGCGCCGTGGTAACGCATGAGGAGCGACACGACCTGGTCGGGGGCAAGCTGCTCGGCGATCGCGGTGTAGCCGCGCACGTCCGCGTGCACGACGCTGACCGTTTGCGTTTGGCCGCCGACGTCGACGAAGGATGGACGCGCGTCGACCATGTCGGCGACGTTGTCGCCGAGGTAGCGCCGCAGCGCGTCGCGCAACCGCACGTGCTGGTCGGCGAGCGCGTCGAGCTTGGGCGACGACGTGTCCTCATCCGCCACGAACACGATCCCGTTCACGTTGCCGCGCGCGTCCTTCATCTGCCCGGCCGTGGCGCGCAGCTTCGCGCGGCGACCGCCCGGGAGCGTCGCCTCGATCGCGCGCGCCTCGCCCTCGCCGCCGCCGCGGAGCATCAGCTTGAAGACGCGCTGCGCGAGGGACTCGCCGAAGACGACGGTGTAGCTCTTGCCGACCGCGTCGGCCTCGGTCGTCGAAAGCAGCCGCTCGGCGTTGCGGTTGAGGGACCGGACTCGCCCCTCGGTGTCGAGCAGGACCACCGACGACGGATTGAACTGGAGCAGGGCAAGGCTGAGCCCCTGTTCGTTCCGATCGACGTCCACGCGGTCAGTCTCGCTATCCGTTCGTACGGGAACAAGCCCTCCAGATGGGGGATGACGCTAGGCTTCCACCGTGCCGCGGCTGGTCGAGTGCGTGCCGAATGTCAGCGAGGGCCGGCGACGCGACGTGATCGACCGGCTCGCGAAGGTCATCCGCGACGTCCCCGGCGTCCGGCTCCTCGATCAGACGAGCGACGTCGATCACAACCGCTCGGTCTTTACCTTCGCCGGCGAAGCGGAGGCGGTGACGGCGGCGGCGCACGCGCTGGTCACCGCCGCGTACCTCGAGATCGACATGCGCACGCATAAGGGCGAGCACCCGCGGCTCGGCGCGGTCGACGTCGTCCCGTTCGTACCGCTCGC
Source organism: Chloroflexota bacterium (assembly GCA_040003565.1). Lineage (GTDB taxonomy): Bacteria > Chloroflexota > Limnocylindria > P2-11E > P2-11E > CF-39. Next base: position 1,661 of record JBDUCG010000182.1, read on the forward strand.
CGGCGTAACGATGGAGGAGTGCGTCGCGATCGCGCACCGCTTCGGGCACGAGGTCGCAGAACGGCATCACATCCCCGTCTTCTTCTACGCGCGGGCGGCCAGCCGCCCGGAGCGCGTGCGGCTCCCGGACATCCGCAAGCCGCAGTACGAGGGCCTCGCCGATGTGCTCGCGACGACGCACGTTCCGGACGCCGGGCCGGCGACGCTGCATCCGCAGGCCGGCGCGATCGTCGTCGGCGCGCGTCCGCCGCTCATCGCGTTCAACATCGAGCTCGACACCGCGGACGTGAAGATCGCGAAGCGCATCGCGAAGGAGATCCGCGAGTCATCGGGCGGTCTGCCCGCGATACAGGCGCTCGGCTTCGAGCTCACCGATCCGCCGCGCGCGCAGGTCTCGATGAATCTGCTCGACACGACACAGACGTCGCTCGCCACGGTGTGGCGCGAGGTCGAGCGCCGCGCCACCGACGCCGGCGTGAAAGTGCTGCGCGGCGAGCTCATCGGTCTGCTGCCTCTGGATGCCGCGCTGCAGGTGACCGCCGATGCGCTGAGGCTCGAGGGCTTCGAACGCAGCCGCGTGATCGAATCGCATTTCCTGGAGTGATGCAGGCCGATCTCATCATTCGCCGCGCGCGGTTGCTCACCCTTGCTCCATTAAAGGAGGAGCGCCCGCGGGTCGGGCCATCGGCGGGCGACGTCGCCGCGATCGAGGGCGGCTGGCTCGCCTCGCGCGACGGCGTCGTCGTCGCGACCGGGCGCGGCGACGCCTGGCAGGATCTCGAGCGCGCGCCCGAGACGCGTGAGCTCGACGCCGAAGGGCGCGTGGTGATGCCCGGCTTCGTCGACGCCCACACCCACCTCTGCTACGCCGGTCAGCGCTGGGACGAGTTCGTCACGCGCAAGAGCGGGGCGGACTACCTCGCGGTCCTCGAGCGCGGCGGCGGCATCCACGCGACGGTCCGCGCGACGAGAGACGCGAGCGACGACGTGCTCGCCACGCTGCTGCGTCGCCGCCTCGGGCGGGCGATCGCGCTCGGCACGACGACGATCGAGATCAAGAGCGGCTACGGACTGGAGCCGGCCGAGGAGCTCCGTCAGCTACGAGTCATAAGCGCTGTCGCGAAGGAGGCGCTCATCGACGTCGCGGTGACGTATCTCGCGCTGCATGCGCTGCCCGCAGCGCGCGCCGAGGACCGCCGTGGCTTCGTGCGCGAGGCGACGCTGGCGGTACGCACCGTCGCCGACGAGGGCCTGGCCGAAGCGGTCGACGCGTTCGTCGAGAACGGCGTCTTCGACACCGACGACGTGCGCCCGCTGGCTAAGGCTGCGCGCGACGCCGGTCTTGCTCTGACGTTGCACGCCGATCAACTGAACGATGTGGGGGCGACGGCTTTCGCCGCGCGCGCGCACGCGCGCTCGGCCGACCACGTCGCGAACGCGTCGGCCGACGGTCTGCGCGCGCTGGCACGGGCTGCGATCCCCGCGGTCCTGCTCCCCGGCAGCGCATTCTTCGTCGGCTACGCGCCCCCGGATGCGCGCCGCTTCCTCGCGGCCGACGTCCCGATCGCGGTCGCGACCGACCACAACCCCGGGACGTCGCCGCTCGAAGGGATGTCCACAGCGATCGCGTTTGCCGTCGTTCTCTGCGGCTTGACTCCACATCAGGCGATCGTGGCGGCGACGATCAACGGCGCGCACGCGCTTGGTCGCGGCGGCCGCACCGGCGCGCTCGTCAAAGGACGGCGCACCGATGTCGTCGTTCTTGACACCGACGACGAGCGCGAGCTGGCGTATCGCCTGGGGGGTCCGATCGTGCGCGACGTGTACGCCGCCGGTCGAAAGGTCGCGTGACTACAGCGGCGTGTCCACCAGGATGAAGTCGCTCTCCTCTTCGCCGTCGAACACGAGCTCGCCCGCGCTGACGACATACGCAGCATCGCCGCGCGACAGGTGCTGGCCGTTCACGCGCAGCGCTCCGTCGATCAGGTAGAGGTAGCCACCGCGTCCGTCGCCGACCCCATGCGCGACCTCGCGGCCCTTCGAAAGGCGCGACACGAACATCGACACGTCGCGCGCGACCGTGAGTCCTTCGCCCTCCGCGCCCTCGGGCTTGAGGAATCGCAGGAGTCGATCCGTCCGGTCGGCGACCGTGTACTGCTTCTGCGCGATGGACGGCTCGAGACCGCGCTGCGACGGGATGATCCACATCTGGATGAACTCCATCGGCTGGGTCTTCGAATGGTTGCGCTCGGAGTGCTCGGCGCCCGAGCCGAGCCGCATGCGCTGAACGCCACCGGGCTCGAGGACGCCTTCGTTGCCGAGGCTGTCGGCGTGCTCGAAGTGACCGGACACGACGTACGTGATCCCTTCGATGTCGCGGTGCGGATGCATGGGCCACTCCGCGCCCGGAACGAGCGTGTCGTGGTTGAAGACGCGCAGCGTCCCGATGCCCATGTTGTTCGGATCGCTGTACCGATCGAAGGAGAAGTGCCACCGCGCCTTGAACCAACCGCCGTCGATCGAGTAGATCGAGCGATCGGGGCGGATCTTCAGTTGCGCCGTCGGCACGGCCTCATTCTTCCATGCGCACGTTAGGATTCGCGCTGGCGTGCACTACCGCAAACAGGAGGCGCGACCGTCGTGAGCGATCGGGTGGCCATCTATCCCGGCTCGTTCGATCCGCCCACGAATGGGCACCTCGACATCGTCGAGCGATCGGCGCGCCTCTTCGACCGCGTCGTCATCGGCGTCGGCCGCAACCTCGCGAAGAAGACACTGTTCGATGCCGATCAGCGCGTCGCGCTCATGCGCGAGGCCTGCAA
>JBDUCG010000183.1:0-4479 GCA_040003565.1 Chloroflexota bacterium
TGCGGATCGGCACGCCCAGCTCGTGTGCGATGACGTTCGCGAGCGACGTCTTCCCTACCCCGGGCGGCCCGTAGAGCGCGACGTGCTCGAGCGGCTCGCCGCGAGCCTTTGCGGCCTCGATGAGGATCCGGAGGTTGCCTTTGACCTTGTCCTGATTGATGTACTCGTCGTCCGACAGTCGCTGCGGCCGCAGCGTCGCCTCGAGCGAACGCTCGCGGTCTTCCTTCACCGCCGGCGTGACGTCGCGCGGTCTCTTGCCGTCGCCGGTCACGCGAGGGCCCGTCGCACCGCTCCCGCGATCCGCTCCGTCGCCGTCGCGCGCGGTATGAACTCCGCCTCGCTGGCGCTCCGCGGCTTGAGCTCGACCTGGTCCTCTTTGAGCGTGCGCTTCGACACCGTCGCGCGGAATGGGATGCCGATGAGGTCGGCGTCGGCGAACTTCACGCCCGCCGTCTCATCCCGGTCGTCGTAGAGGACCTCGAGGCCGGCGTGCTCGAGATCCGCGACGAGCGCATCGGCCGCGGTGCGCACCGTCGCGTCGTTCGAAGGCAGCGCGATGACGTGCACGTGGTACGGCGCGACCGAGATCGGCCAGATGATGCCCTTGTCGTCGTGGCTGGTCTCGATGATGGTCTGCACCGCGCGACCGACGCCGATCCCGTAGCTCCCACCGACGAACGGCTTGCGCGTGCCGTCCTCGGCAAGGAACGTCGCGTTCATCTTGTCGGAGTAGTAGGTGCCGTACGCGAAGATGTTCCCCACCTCTACACCACGCTCGAGCCGCAGCCCGCCGGTCTTGCAGCGCGGGCAGACATCGCCTTCGCGTATGTCGTGCACGTCCACCGTCTCGCCGGTGAAGTCACGTCCGCTGACCACGCTCCGCAGATGCGCGTCCTTCTTGTTCGCCCCCGCGACGTACGCGCGCTGATCGACCGACGTGTCGACGAGTGTCCGGACGCGAAGTCCGACCGGTCCGATGTAACCCGCGACCGCACCAGCGGCGGCGAAGTCGGCGTCGTTCGCGAACTTCACCTCGCTCGTGCCGAGGATCTTTCGCAGCTTGGCTTCGTTCACGTCGCGATCGCCCGGGAGCACGACGGCGACGACGTTGCCCGACGCATCGCGAAGGAGCAGCGTCTTCAGCAGCCGATCCGCGTCGACCTTCAGGGACGCCTGCAGCGCTTCGATGCTCGTCGTTCCGGGTGTCGCGATCTCGCTTCGTGGCGCGATCCCGTCCTCGCGCAGCGGAACATCCGGCGTGCGCGTCGCGCGCTCCATGTTCGCGCGGTAGTCGCAGTTTGGGCAGACGACGATGCGGTCCTCGCCGACCTCGGTGAGGACCTGGAACTCATGCGCGATGTCGCCACCCATCGCGCCGGTGTCCGACTCGACGCTGACGGCATTCAGGCCCATGCGCTTGAAGATGCGCTCGTAGGCGCCGTGCTGCGCCTTGTAGCTCTTTTCGAGTCCGGCCTGATCGATGTCAAACGAATATGCGTCCTTCATCACGAACTCTCGCACCCGGAGAAGTCCGGCGCGCGGACGCGCCTCGTCCCGTCCTTTCGACTGGAAGTGATAGACCATCGCCGGCATCTGCTTGTATGACTGGAGCTCGCTCATCGCGTGCGAGTGGATCGCCTCTTCGTGCGTGTAGCTCACCATGAACTCACGCCCGTTGTGGTCCTTCGTGCGGAACGTGATCGGCTCGAGCGCATCCCAGCGGCCGGTGGTCTTCCAGAGCTCCGCCGGCGTGAGGACCGGCATCTCCATCTCCTGGCAGCCGATGCGGTCCATCTCCTCGCGGATGATCTGCTCGACCTTCTGCGCGACGCGGAACCCGAGCGGCAGCCAGGTGTAGAAGCCCGACGCAAGCGGGCGCGCGATCGCGGCGCGCAGCATCAGCCGGTGGCCCGGCGTCTGCGCGTCCGCAGGCGCCTCGCGCAGCGTGCGTCCGAAGAGTGACGACTGTCTCATGGGGTCAACTCCGAGGGTCGTATTTGGTCCGCGCGTGGCGATGCCGGCGCCACATGGCGCCGGCTAGCGCGGGATTCGGTACGTGGACCCTCGCGAACGCATCGCGCGAATATTAACGCGCCTCGCGCGCTCAGATGTGCTCGAGCAGCTCCCAGACACGGGCCTGGATCCGGTCGGGCGCCTTGATCCGCGGCGTCCAGCGGCGCGCGACGACGATGTCCTGGTCGCGCCACCGCGTCGCCAGCGTGGCGATCATGACGGCGGCGGGCGCGCGATCACGCTCGTACCACTCGCCGATCTCGGCACGCGCTTTCGCGAGGCGGCGCTGGAACCGCTCGATCCGTACATGGAGGTCGTCGTCGGGAAACCGCTGCTGGGCCATGTCGATGCCCGCGATGAAGGCAACGTCGAGCAGCTCGGCGTCGCGGAAGTCGTTCCCGCGGAACTCGTTCCGCTTGCGCGGCGGGTCGAGGCGCTTGAGATCGGCGCCCGACGGCGCACCATGGAAGGTCAGCGCGTCGAGCGGCCCGGCGAAGCGGCAGTCGACGAACTCGGCCGACTCCGTGTGAGCGCCGTCGAGACGCGCGTCGTCGAACGTGCACCGCTCGAAGCGCGACTGCCCGAGCCGCGTGCGGTGCAGGTCCGCGCCGTCGAAGGAGCAGTTGCGGAACACGCTGCGCGGCATCGCGACGAAGAGCGGCGACAGCTTGCGGTCGAACACGAGGCCACGGAAATCGCAATGATCGAAGAGGCAGCCGCCGAGCGAGAACGTGTCGAAGCGCGCGCGCCGGAAATCGACCGCGGAGAGCGTTGCGCGATGCAGCGCGACGACGCTTTCGTCGTCGAGTGGCTTAGGTTCGCTGTCCGGCTGGGACACTGCGCCCGGGCGTGAGCTGGCCCTCGTGCGTCATCTTCGGCGCCTTCTGCGAGTACGGCTCCTTGCCGTTCTCGATCAGGATCTTGTCGATCTCCGCGAGGAGCCCGTCCATGAGCTGGTCCTCGGGATACACGCCGACGACCTTGCCTTTGCGGAAGATCGCGCCTTTGCCCACGCCGCCCGCGATGCCGACGTCGGCATCCTTCGCCTCACCGGGTCCGTTGACCTCGCAGCCCATGACCGCGACCTTCATCGGGACCGGCAACGCGCGGAGACGCTCCTCAGCGACCTTCGCGAGCGGGATCAGGTCGATGTCCGCGCGGCCGCACGACGGGCACGCGACGAGCGTGAGTCCCTGATCGCGGAGGCCGAGCGACTTCAGGATGTCGAAGCCGGCGGTGACCTCCATGACCGGGTCCTCGGAGAGCGACACGCGGATCGTGTCACCGATGCCCTCGTAGAGGAGGACGCTCATGCCCGCCGTCGAACGGATCGATCCAGCGACGAGCGTGCCCGCTTCGGTCACGCCGAGATGGAGTGGATACGGCACGGCCTTCGCGAGGCGGCGGTACGCCGCCACCATCGTCGGCACGTCGAAGGCCTTCACGCTCACGACGATGTCGTCGAAGTCGAGGTCCTCGAGGATCTTGATCTCGGAGAGGGCGAGGTCGACCATGCGCTGCGACTCGTCGCGCACGTCGCCGGGCTGGCGGTCGCCGATCGAGCCGTGGTTCACGCCGATGCGGATCGGCGTTCCCTGGATCTTCGCGCGCTTGACGACCTCGCGCACGCCGTCCTTGTTGTGGATGTTGCCGGGGTTGAGGCGGAGCTTGTGCACCTTCGCGTCGAGGGCCATGAGCGCGAGCTTGTAGTCGAAGTGGATGTCCGCGACGACCGGGAGGATGCTCCGGCGCACGATCTCCTTCAGTGCCTCCCCCGCCCGCTTGTCCGGCACGGCCACGCGCGCGATCTCGCAGCCGACCTCCTGGAGGCGCTCGATCTGGCGGATCGTCGCGTCGACGTCATGCGTGAGCGTCGTGCACATCGACTGGACCGAGACGGGCGCGCCGTCGCCGATGGCCGTCCCGCCGACCCAGACGCGCTTGGATTTGCGCCGCGGGCGCGGTCCGACCCGGTCTTCCGGGAGGTTCAGGTCGACGCTCATCTGTGCGCTCACAACATCAAGTGTATGTGTGCACATGTGAGATATCGCGGCGATCCGGTTACAGGCGCACCTGCTCGACTTTGGCGTCCGAGAGACCGAGCGCCTCGGCGATCGATCCCGCGCGCAGCTCGATCTCGGACCGGATCTTTGACGGCAAACGCGCGAACGGAGCGACGGTGACGCGGAGAGTTTCCTTCCGTGTCGCGTGCGTCCAGGTCCCAACGACGCGACCGTCCGCGAGCACGACCGCCGAGATCCAGCCGGCGGTCCGGCTGACTTTCGGCCGGTGGATGCGTTCGAAGAGGTGATCGCGGCTCTCGTGGCCCATCAGATAGGGGTCGAACAGCGGCAGCAGCTGCACCGACGGACTCGGCTTTGTCTTCATCAGCGCGGCGACGTCGCTGGCGAGCATGTCCGCGCGAACGCCGTCGACGGTGACCGGCGCCACCTCCTTCGCCAGCCC